>JAVEEO010000084.1 GCA_030840415.1 Pseudonocardiales bacterium
TCAGCGGCAAGTACACCTACCCGGGCCTGTACGGCAGCCAGGACTTCCACCACTACCCCGCCGACTGCCCCAACTCCGACGGCCAGATCCACGATTACAACAACCAGACCGACGTGCAGAAGTGCGAGCTGGTCCAACTGTCGGACCTGCGCACCGAGAGCAGCTACGTGCGCGGCAAGCTGGCCGGCTACCTCAACGACCTGCTCAGCCTGGGTGTGGACGGCTTCCGGCTGGATGCCGCCAAGCACATCGATGCCGCTGACATCGCGGCGATCAAGGCACAGCTGACCGGGCCGGCCTTCCTCTACCAGGAGGTCATGCCCGGCGGCGCGGTCAACCCGCCCGCCTACGAGACCAACGGCAGCGTCCTGGAGTTCACCTACGGCAAGAAGCTCAAGGAGCAGTTCCAAGGCAGCATCGCCAACCTGCAGACCTTCGGGCAGAGCTGGGGCATGGAGCCGAGCAACAAGTCGGTCACCTTCGTCGACAACCACGACACCGACCGGGACGGCTCGACCCTGAACTACAAGAACGGCTCGACCTACCAGTTGGCCAACATCTTCTCCCTGGCCTGGGGCTACGGCACGCCGCAGGTCTATTCGAGTTTCACGTTCACCAACAACGACCAGTCACCACCCGCGGACGCCAACGGCTTCGTGACGGCGACCGACTGCGGCAGTGCCGGCACCTGGCTGTGCGAGGACCGGCAGCAGGCCATCCTCGGCATGGTCGGCTGGCACAACGCGGTGGCCGGCAACGCCGTGGCCAACTGGTGGAGTGACGGCAACAACGTCATCTCCTTCAGCCGCGGCTCGGCCGGCTTCATCGCGATGAACAACACCTACGCCGCGGTGACGCGCACCTTCAGCACCGGAATGGCCGCCGGCACCTACTGCGACGTCATCCACGGCAGCGCGTCCGGCACCACCTGCAGCGGGCCACTGGTCACCGTGGACGGCGCGCACAATGCCAGCATCACGGTGCCGGCACAGAGCGCGGTCGCCTTCTCCAGTTACTCCACCGCCAGCACCAGCAGCGCGGTCGCGGTGACCTTCAACGAGAACGCCAGCACCACCTTCGGCCAGAACGTGTTCCTGGTCGGCGACAACCCGCTGCTGGGCGCCTGGAACACCAACCTGGCCACCGCGCTGTCCTCGGGCGGCTACCCGGTCTGGTCCGGCACCGTGTGGCTGCCGAAGAACACCGCGATCCAGTACAAGTACATCAAGAAGAACCCGGACGGCACCGTCACCTGGGAGGGTTCGACCAACCGCACCGCCAACACCGGGACCGGCAGCACACTGACCCTCAACGACACCTGGCGCTGATCCCCGGCGGACGGCTCGGTGCTGGCACTCTCGTCAGCGGCGAGCTGTCCGTCCCCGGCCCGGGTTCGCCGAAGCTGGGCAACACACAGGTAATCGAGCGGCCGGCGATCGCGCAGCATGGCGGCGATGAGGAGTCAGCGCGATCGCCCCGACGCAACCCTTCGCCATGCGGTCCCGGCACTGCCGACCGCACCGCGGCAACCCGTGCGGCTGGCACCGGTCGCCGCCCGCTGCCATCGCCTGCTCGCGATCGGGCGACGATGACCAGCGGACGGCCGGAGGTGCTCTGCTGCTCCGGGCCGCGCTGGGCGGCCCGATTGCTGGCCCGGGTGGGGCTCCGGGCGCTGTTGACGCTCGCGTACTGCCTGGGGCCGCTGGCCGGTGCGCATGCCAACAGCGAGCGGGCGCTGGACGGGCTGATCGCCCGGCCGGTGTGGTGGCGGACCCGAGCCCGAGCTCTGGTGGCGGACCTGCTGTCCTGTTCCGGGTGATCGCGGCCGGCACCCCGAACCGGTTTCGCCCGGCCTGCCCGATAGCGTTTGATACCCAAAGAATTCGGCTTCGGTCTGTGATCTATTGCCAGAACCCCGCGGTATCACCGGCTCGGATGAGCCGCTCTTTCCCCGCATCGTCCATCCATCAGAAAGGAAAAGAACGTTGCGGGCAATCAAGCGTGTCCTGGCGGTCACCGTGGCTGCGGCCTTCGCGGTGCCGGCCGCTCTCCTGGTGAGCGCCGCCCCGGCGCTGGCCATGAATCCGTGCGACAGCGACAACCCACCGGACACCTGCTGGACCACTGACCCACCGCCGCCGGCGCCGCTGGCGCCCGGCTCACTCACCGCTCCGTCCGTGCTGCAGACCTCGGTCACCCTGCAGTGGGCCGACCGGTCGACCAACGAAACCGGCTTCGGCATCCGCCGGGTGGTCAACGGGGTCACCGCCTACCTGAGCGCACCGGCCAACGCCACCACCTTCACCGACACCACCGCCCCGGCGGCGCGCTACATCGACTACTACGTCTGGGCCGAGAACTGCGTCGACGGCAACTGCTCGGCCAGTGCCTCCGTCCACATCGCGGTGCAGACCCACCAGCAACCGGCCAACCCGACCGGCGGGCTGTCGTCGAGCTCGAGCCTGGGCACCTGGGGTTACTACTCGATCTCCGGTTGGACGATCGACTGGGACACCACCGCTGCGCTCCAGGTCTCGCTGGTGCTCGACGGCACCGTCCTGGAGACCAAGACCGCCAATGCCGCCTACTCGGGCCTGAACGCCAGCAACCCCGGCTACGGCGACAACCACGGCTACAGCTTCTACACCGGCAAGAGCACCGCGAAGGGAACCCACACGCTGTGCGTGCGGGCGACCAACGTCGGCGGCGGCGTCGACGCCAACCTGGTCTGCTCGTCCTACGTGGTCTACGGACCGCCGTCGGCGGCCACCGCGCTCAGCCTGACCAACACCGGCACCTCGATGGTGGTCGGCTTCACCGACAACGCCAACGACGAGACCGGCTACGTGCTGCAGCGCAGCACCGACGCCCAGGCCAGCTGGCTGTCGGTCGGGTCGCAGTACCCGGCCGTCAGCGGCACCGGCAGCCGGGCCAGCGCCACCGACTACTCCTCGCCGCCGGCCGGCACCTGCTACCGGATCCTGATGGTCAACTCCTACGGCAACACCCCGAGCGCCGCGGTCTGCTCCTGACCGGCCCGCTCCTGACCGGCCTGCTCCTGACTAGCAGCGCAGCCTGACCGAGCCGGCTGTCTCGTCCTCGATGGACGAGGCAGCCGGCTTCGCCGTTGCCCGGCCGGCCGCCTTTGCCGGTCACAGCTGACCGTCCTAGGGTCGAAGGCGTCGGCATCCGCCGGCGGTGGACTCGCGCCGCTGTGGTGCGCGAGGAGGGAGCATCGGTTGAAGATCGGCCTGCACATCGCGAATTTCACCTATCCCAACGGCCCGGCGGGGCTCGCCGACGACCTGACCCGGGTGGCCGTTGCGGCCGAGGACGCCGGGTTCGCCCGGCTCAGCGTCATGGACCACGTCTGGCAGATCAGCGTGCTCGGGCCACCCGAGAACGAGATGCTCGAGGCTTACACCACGCTGGGCTACCTCGCCGCGCGGACCTCGCGGGTGGAGCTGCTGGCCTGGGTGACGGCCGTCAGCTACCGCGAGCCGGGCATGCTGGCCAAGCTGGTCAGCACCCTGGACGTGCTGTCGCAGGGCCGCGCCTGGCTGGGTATCGGCGCGGCCTGGAACGGTGAGGAGGCCGCGGGCCTGGGGTTGCCGTTCCCGGGCACCGCCGAGCGCTTCGAGCGGCTGGAGGAGACGCTGCAGATCTGCCTGCAGATGTGGAGCGAGGACGAGAGCCCCTACCGGGGCAAGCACTACCAGTTGGGCCGCACCCTGAACGTGCCGCAGCCGCTGCGGCGTCCGCCGATCCTGATCGGGGGCAGCGGGGAGAAGAAGACGCTGCGGCTGGTGGCCCGCTACGCCCAGGCCTGCAACCTGTTCGCCGGGCCCGACGTCGAACGCAAGCTCGACATCCTGCGCGGGCACTGCGAGGCCGAGGGTCGCGACTACGACGAGATAGAGAAGACCGTGATGATCCCGCTGGATGCCGGCGAGAGCGGCGAGAAGATCGACGGCCTGCTAGAGCAGTTGCGCGGGCTGGCCGCGCTCGGCGTCGCCGAGGCGCACGGCTGGGTGCCACGGGTCTGGGAGACCGAGCGATTGGAGTTGCTGGGCAGGGAGATCATCGCGCCGGCCGCCGAGTTCTAGGGCGGCCACCCGCTGAGTACTAGGCGGCTACCAAGCCACGGTGAGAAGTTCTCGGCGCCGTGACTGCGCGGCGCCGCCCGGACGGGCAGAATGGGGCGGTGCCTGGAACCCGCCGGAGGGCTCGCCGCTCCTCCGCCACCCGACTGTTCCTGTCCGGGCTGGCCGTTGCCGCGCTGATCGCCGGCTGCACCTCCGCCGGCGGCGGCCCGGCCGGCGGCGGAGTCAGCACGGCAGGGGCCGGCGCGGCGGCGGGCGCGCCGTCCAGCCCGGCCACATCGGCCGGCTCGGCGCATGGTGACCACGCTGCGGCAACCACGGTGGCCATTGCGCCGCTGCGGCCCGGCGAGCGCTGGATCACGCTGCCGATGCCCGGCGGCGCCTACCGGCCGCAGGCCGAGTCCGGCGGCACCGACGACTACCGCTGCATCCTGCTGGATCCCAAGATCGCCAGCGACGCCTTCCTGTCCGGCGTGGTGCTGGAGCCCGGCAACCCCAACCTGGTGCACCACGCGATCCTCTACCGGGTGGACCCGGAACAGGTGGCCGCGGCCAAGGCCAAGGACGCCGGTGACCCGCGGCTGGGCTGGTCCTGCTTCGGCGGCCCCGGCCTGCCCGGCAACTCCGCCGACCTGGGCGGCCTGAACTCCGCACCCTGGGTGGCGGCCTGGGCCACCTCCGGCGGCGAGCAGCGCTTCGCGGCCGGCACCGGCCAGCGCACCAGGGCCGGCACCCAGGTCATCCTGCAGATGCACTACAACCTGCTCAACGGCGACGGTGCCGACAGCACCACGGTGAAACTGCGGGTCGCCCCGGCGGGCGCCCGGTTGCAGCCGCTGCAGACCCTGCTGCTGCCGGCTCCGGTCGAACTGCCGTGCCCGGCTGGCCAAAGCGGGCCGCTGTGCGACCGCACCGCCTCCGTCGTCGACGTGATGCGACGCTTCGGGCAGGACTCCGGGCGGGTGGTGGCCGGCTTGCAGCTGCTCTGCGACGGCTCGTTCAGCAACCCCCGGGCGGGCTCCACGCAGAGCTGCGGCCGGCCGGTCGGCGAGACCATGCAGCTCAGAGCGGTCGCCGGGCACATGCACCTGCTCGGCAGGTCCATCCAGATCGATCTGCAACGGCAGGACGGGACCAGCCGGCGGTTGCTCGACATCAAGACCTGGAACTTCGACGACCAGCGGGCCACCGTGCTGTCCGAGCCGATCACGGTCCACGCCGGTGACCGGCTGCGGGTGACCTGCACCCATGACGCCAGCCTGCGCCGGAAGCTGCCGGCACTTGCCAAGCTGCCGCCGCGCTACGTGGTCTGGGGCGAGGGATCCTCCGACGAGATGTGCCTGGGAATCGTCAGCTACACCCAGCCCTGAGCCGAACCAGCGCGCGAGGTTCGGCTGGCGGCCGCGTCTCGGACGCGCTCGCATCGACCGGCAGCTCTCGTCGTACTATCGCAAAAGCGACGGTCGAAGGACTCGGCCGAGGCCCAACAGCGCGCCCAAGTCGTCGGACAACGAGATGGGCGCATCCATGCAGATTCCTGATTCGGTTTCAGCCCTGTACCGCCACGCGGGACCCTTCGCCTCGGTCTACCTGGACGCGACCCGAGCCAATGAGGCCGGCAACACCGAGGTGGAGTTGCGCTGGCGAGGCCTGCGGCACCGACTGGCCGAGGCCGGTGCGGACGAGAAGAGCCTGCAGGCCATCGACGAGGTCGCGGGCGCGCACGTCGACGTCGCCGGCCGGCACGGGCAGTTCGTGGTGGCCGCCGGCGGCGAGGTGCTGCTGGACGAGCCGACCCGTCGCCCGCCGTCGCGTGAGATCGGCCGCTGGTCGCCGCTGCCGCACGTGCTGCCCTACCTGGTCGAGCGCTCGACCCAGGTGCCACACCTGGTGGTGCTGATCGACCGCACCGGTGCCGACGTTTACACCGTGCTGGACGACATCCACACCGACCAGACCTCGGTCGAGGGCGGCGTGGAATACCCGCTGCGCAAGACCGGCCGGGACGTCTGGAACGAGCGGGCCTACCAGCACCGGGTCGACAATGCCTGGGAGACCAACAGCAAAGAGGTGGCCCAGGCGATCAGCCACCAACTGCCGCCCCAGGTGCGGGTGATCCTGCTGGCCGGTGACGTCCGGGCCCGCACCCTGGTGAGCGAGGAGCTGGCCAAGGTGCTGCCGCAGCGGGTGCTGGTCCGCCAGCTCGAGCACGGCGCCCGGGCCGAGGGCGCCTCCCGCGCGGCCCTGGACGCCGGGGTCCGCTCCGCGCTGCTGCACCACGTCTGGGCCGAGCGGCGCGACGTGCTGGCCCGGTTGCAGCAGGCGGTGGGCCGGCACGACTATGCGGTCACCGGCATCCCGGCGGTGCTGGATGCGTTGCGCAAGGCCCAGGTCGACACCCTGGTGCTGTCCGACGATCCCTCGTCCACCGCAACCTGCTCGATCGGACCGGACCCGCTGCTGCTGGCCGCCACCGACGCCGAACTGCGCCACCTGGGAGCGACCGACATCCGGCACGACCGGCTGGACGCGGCTCTGGTCAGGGCCCTGGCCGGTAGCAGCGCGGGACTGGTCATCACGCCCGGCGCCCACCAGTACGTCGAGCAGGGCATCGCCGCGCTGCTGCGCTACACCGACGCCTCCACACCCGCCTGAGCCGTTCTGCCAGGATCTGTCAGCGAAGTTCCCGACGATCGGAGGTATGCCATGCCTGCCAAGGAAGAACTGCCCTCGACGCTGCAGCGCTCACCCAAGAAGGCGCAGGAGACCTGGTCGGCCACCCACGACGCGGCGGTGGAGCAGTACGGCGAGGGTGAGCGGGCGCACCGCACCGCCTTCTCCTCGCTCAAGCACTCCTTCGAGAAGGTCGGCGACCACTGGGAACCCAAGGAAGACGGCAAGAAGGGCCCGTCCGACGCGCACGCGGCCAAGCGCGGCGCGCGGGCCCGGCGCGGCGGCCAGACCGCCGAGGGGGTCGACGCCAACGCCAGCAAGGCACACCTGATGGAGCTGGCCAAACGCCTGGACGTGCGCGGCCGGTCGCGGATGACCAAGGCGGAGTTGGTCGAGGCGCTGATGAAGGCCAACCGGAACGCCACCGCCCGGGCCCGCAGCTGACCGGTCTCGCTGTCAGGTCGAGCGGGCCTCGGGCAGGTTGTCGCGCGCCCACAGCGCCGCCGAGGTCCGGTCGCTGACCCCGATCCGGCGGAAGACGTTGCCCAGGTGCACCTTGACGGTGCGCTCCGCGATGCCCAGCGTCCGGCCGATCTGCTTGTTGGCCAACCCCTTGCTGGCCAGCGCCAGCACCTCCCGCTCGCGCAGGCTCAGCTGGTCCACCACCGACGTCGGCTGCCGGTTGGGCAGCAGCGCGACCGCGACCCGCGGATCCAGCGGCGCCCCGCCGGCACTGGCCGAGCGGACCGCCGCCAGCAGGTCGGCCGGCTCGCTGTCCTTGAGCAGGTAACCGACCGCGCCACTGGCGAGCATGTCGCCGACCTTGGTCTGGTCGGCGAACGAGGTCAGGGCGATCACCCGGATCGCGGGGGTCCGATCGAGAATCTGCCGGGTGGCCTCGACGCCGTCGAGCACCGGCATCGACAGGTCCATCAGGATCACGTCGGGTCCGGTGGTCTCGGCCAGCTCCACCGCCTGCCGACCATCAGCCGCCTCGCCGATCACCTCGATGTCGGCGGCGGTGCTCAGCAGCCCGGCGAGCCCGGCGCGCACCAGCCGGTGATCGTCGGCGAGCAGCACCCTGATCACGTCGGTACCTCCATCCGGAACCTGGTACCGGGGCCGCTGCCGGCCACCGACAGCCTGGCCCCCACCCCGACGGCCACATCGGCGATCAACCGCAGGCCGAAATGGCCAGCCGCCGCTGCCTGCTCGACCCGGTCCGGCGCCAGGCCGCGACCGTCGTCGGCCACCTCCAGCCGGACGTCCCTGGCCTGCTGGCTGAGCTCCACCCAGATGGTGGTGGCCTCGGCATGCCGGACGGCGTTGCGCAGGCATTCCTGGGCCACCCGGAACACCGCCTGCTGCTGCTCGGCATCCAGCGCCGCCGCGGCCGCCGGATCGACCTGCAGGCGGATGTTGACGGCGGCGCCGGACTGGGTCCGCACCAGATCCGCCAGTGCTGCCGCCAGGCCGCCCGCGGTCAGGCTCGGCGGATAGATGTCGACCAGCAGCGACCGCATGCCGGCCACCCCGTCGCGGACCGTCGCCGCGGCCTCGGCCAGCCGCTGCGCCCGGGCCGGATCGCCCTGGGCGCCGGCCCGTTCGACCTCGCCGCCGACCAGGAACGCCGCACCGGCCAGTTGCTGCACCACGCCGTCGTGCAGGGTGGCAGCGATCCGGCGGCGCTCCTCGGTGGAGGCGTCCAGCGCCCGCCGCATCAACCGCTCCCGCTGCAGCTGCGCCGAGCGGGCCCGCCGGTAGAACAGCCAGAGCAGCGGCGCCAGCAGGACCAGCACCGCCGCCAGGCTGCTCAGCATCACGCCGGAGAAGCCGCGCCAGAGCTCGTCGCTGCGCTGGGACACCAGGTCGTAGCGGAAGTAGGCCTCGAACAGCAGCGGCTTGCCGCTCGGCGTCCACACCGGGCGGTAGACCTCGAGCAGCTTGCCGGCGGCTGACTCCAGGGCGTTCTCCGGCCGGTCCAGATCGGAGATACCGGCTTCGGTCCGCGGCGCGGTGAGGGCCTGGCGCGCCTCGTCGTCCAGGGCGAAGCGCTGGCCGATCAGGCGCCGCTCGTCGGAGTAGAGCACCAGGCCCTGCGGGCTCCACAACTTCACCCGGACCACCTGGGTGGCGAGAATGCCCTTGCGGATCAGCGGATCCAAGCCGGCCGTGGCCTGGGCGGCATCGCCGGCCATCGCGTCGGTGAGGGCCGGCTGGACCACGCTCTCGGCAAGGATGTCGGTCACCTCGGCCACCTGATGGACGGCCTCCTGCTTGGCGATCCGCTGGAACACCAGGATGCCGCTGAGGGCCACCACGGCGAAGGCCACCACCACCGCGATCGCCACCTGGACCAGCACCCGCCGGACCGACGGTGGCCGTGGCGCACTGGCCCGCGGCCCGACCAGGGTCTGCCAGCCGGCGTCGGCGGCCTCGGCGCCGAGGGCACCGGCGGCCGGCGGCCGGACGGCCGGCAGCGCCGTGCCGGTCTCGGGGACCGTCACGGCGCTGCCGTCACTGGAAGCCATCACCGGTACCGGGTGCCTCAACCGTCATGGCTGCCATTCTTACCGCTGGACC
>JAVEEO010000088.1 GCA_030840415.1 Pseudonocardiales bacterium
GCTTGGCGGAGGTCGTCGCTCCTGAGCTCGGGGGCAGATAAGCTGCGGCAACGAATTTCGCACGGGACTGCGCGTAGAACCTGCAATTATCCGGATGATGAAGGAGAAACTGGGCATGTCCGAAGCAGGTGTCGCGAAGCGTCCCTTGTTGCTCTACGTCAACACCCCGTTCTGCAACTCCAAGTGCCACTTCTGCGACTGGGTGGTCAAGGTCCCGATCGGCGACCTGCGGCTGGGCCCGGAATCCGAGGGCCGCCGCGGCCACCTGGACGCCCTGAAGATCCAGATCGCCGAGCAGGGCCCGGTGCTGTCCGAGCGCTACCAGCCGGAGCTGATGTACTGGGGCGGCGGCACCGCCAGCATCCTCAGCCCCGCTGAGATCGAGACCCTGCACGGCGCGCTGGCCGGCTCCTTCGACATGAGCGGGATCGTCGAGGCCACCATCGAGAGCAGCCCGGAGTCGCTCACCCTGGACAAGCTCACCCTGCTGCGCGGCCTCGGCTTCAACCGGATCAGCATCGGCGTGCAGTCCTTCTCCGACGACCGGCTGCGCATGATCGGCCGGGCGCACTCGGCGCCGATGGCCGAGGCGAGCATCGAGCTGGCCCGGCAGGCCGGCTTCGACAACATCAACATCGACCTGATCGTGGGTTTCCCGGACCAGGACCTCGCCGAGGTGGAGCAGATGATGCGCCATGCCGCGGCGCTGCCGGTCAACCACTACTCGATCTATGCCTACCGGGCCAGCGAGGGCACCGTGCTGCGCCGCCGGCTGGACCGGGCCAACGCCAAGACCGACCTGGCCAACCAGCTCAAGGCCTACCAGCTGGCCAGCGACATCCTCACCGAGGCCGGCCACCCCGAATACACCTTCGCCTACTTCGGCAACCCGATCTGCAAGGCGGACCTGGCCTACTACCAGATGAAGCTGGACTGGATCGGTTTCGGCTCCGGCGCGTTCTCGGTGATCGAGGGCCGGATGAAGGGCTTCCGCGCCGGCAAGTTGCACGACTACATCGCCCATCCCACCGAGTTCGACTACGACGTGCCGCTGTCCGACGGTGCGCAGGCCGGCAGCCTGATCGGCTTCGCGCTGACCACCCCGGAGGGCGTCGACGCCGAGGTCTTCCGGCAGCGCACCGGCATCTCGCTGGAGGCCGCCCTGGAATTGCCCGAGGTCAAGGTGTACCTGGACCAGCTGTGCCAGTACGGCCGGCTGATCACCGATGAGGCCGGCATCCGGTTCGCCCGCGAGGACATCGAGAAGGTCTACATCTCGATGAACTGGCACGAGCAGCCCGCTGAAGAGGCCACAGCCGATGCTGACGTCAGCGCCAAGCCGGTGCCGGTCGAGATCGGCCTGCCGGCAACCGCACCGGTGTGATCGCTGGCCACTGGAACGTCGTGGTGGCCGGCGGCCGGATCGCCGGTGCCGTCACCGCCTGGGCGCTGGCCCCGTACGCCGAGAGCGTGCTGGTCGTCGACGCCTCGCAGGCCACCTCGTTCTGGCCCCAGCAGGCCACCTGGGACCGGGAGGGCAACCTGCTGTGGGCCGAGCTCGGACTGCTCGACACCGTGCTGGCCTGTGGCGCGCCCCGCACCTACGGCCACACCCTGCGGGTCGACGACGAGGTCGTCGAGCACGACTATCCCCAGCAGGACGGCTACTCCTACCGGATGACGTTGCCGCGCGAGGTGCTGGACCCGGCCCTGCTGCGGGCCGCCGAGGGCCGCGGCAACGTCACGGTGGCCCGGCCGGCCCGGGTCACCGGCATCACCGGTCAGGGCGACCGGGTGCGCGGGGTGACGGTCCGCGCGGGCGGTGTCGACCACCAGGTCAGCTGTGACCTGCTGGTGCTGGCCGACGGCCGGCTGTCGCGCAACGCCGACCGGCTCGGTGCCGAGCCGTACCGGGTGGTGCCCTCGCCGTGGGTGGCGCTGCTGGCCTACTACCAGGACCTGCCGCTGCGCCCGGACCGCGGTTACTTCTCCTCCCAGCCGGGCAGCCTGGCCATCTCGACCCCGTGCGGCCCGCGGCAGTGGTGCGTGTCCACCGACATGCACCAGCGCCTGATCGACGAATCGGGTGGGCACCCGGCGCGGCAGTACGCCCGCATCCTCGCCGAGGACCCGCACATCGGGCCCGCGCTGCGGGCCGGCCGTCAGATCAGCAAGCTGGGCGGTGCCGGCAAGCTGCGGATGCAACGCCGGCCGATGAGCGGGTCCGGCTGGTGCCTGGTCGGCGACGCCGGCTACCACCTGGATCCGGTGACCGCCCGGGGAACCAAGTCCGCGCTCACCGCGGCCCGGATCCTGCGGGACCGGATCGCTGAGCTCGGCGGGATCGACGGGGACCGGCTGGGCGGGCTGACCGAGCAGCGCGACGCGGCGCTGGAGGCGGACTGGCTGGTCGCCGAGGAGCTCTGCCAGCCCGCGCCGGTGGCGTCCTGACCCGCGGTGCCGGCACTTAGCCCGCGGTCAGATCACGATTTGTGTCCGTAACGTCCGGCTGGACCCGAAAGTAAAGGGAATCGCCGTACGCTGATGCCGCTGTCGCACGCCGGACAGGAGCGGTCCGCGACCCGGACGGGGAGGCCACGATCATGAGCGATATAGGCAGCGGGGGGTTCGTTCCACCGCCCAGCACCGGAGCTGCTCATGCGGCGGGCATGGCGAACGCCGCTCACGCCGCGCACGAGCACCGTCGGCTGATCAACGCCGAGAAGAGGGCAGAGCTGAAGGCGTCGCGCGGGTCCCGGTTCCCGGCCCTGCGCCGGCTGCTCGCCAGGCTGACCCGCCGAACCGGCTGACCGCGTCGCAACGCCGAACCGGCTGGCGCAACGCCGAACCGGCTGGCCGCGCTCGCAACGCCGAACCGGCTGGCCGCCGCTACCCGCGCAGAAATCCGGCGCGGTCGCGTCCTCTGACACGACCGCGCCGGACAGCTGTGCAGCGCCGAGCCTCGTTACACCGCGCTCGCCGGGTCAGCCACTGTCCGGTTCCGGTGCGCCAGGGCGGGCTCCTTCGCCGGCACGATCTCGCGGTCGGCCGACGCCGTGGCCTCGAACGAGGCCCGCACCTCGGCCCGCTCCTTCCACAGGTGGTAGACGGCCATGGCGAAGATGTACGAGCCGACCAGGTTGGCGATCGTGTGCCACCAGATCCGGTAGGTCGCCGCGCCGGCACCGGCGTCCAGCGTGCCGAACCAGGTCGAGAGCCCGATCGCCTTCTTGGCGCCGAGCGCCACCGACAGGGTCAGCGCGATGTGCTCCAGGCCGTGGATGCCCTGCATCCAGACGCCCATCTTGCCCCACTTGCGGGCGGTGGTCCGGCGGGCCCGCGCGGTGATCAGCACGACCCCGGCGATGCCGGCCAGGAAGATGAAGTTGCCCACCAGGTGCAGGATCTCCATGCCCAGGGTCGGCTTGGAGTCGTCCACCCGGCCGAAGCCCTTGGCCAGGCCGGTGCCCCACGGCGTCATCCAGGCCTTGGCGTTGGGGTGCTGGATCCAGTACCCGGCCTGGGCGATGTGCTCCTGCAGGTGGCCGATCTGGCCGACGATCCCGATGCCGATCACCGCGGCCGCCCCGTTGAAGACCCAGGGCTTGGCCCGCCCGCGGTTGGCCAGGGCCAGCGCGCCGACGGCACTCCACATGGCCACCGCCCAGGCCAGCATCAGGATCGCTCCGACGGTGTCCCAGGTCGGCACCGAATGGCTCATGCCGCTCATGTTCTCCATCGCGATCAGCGACTTCGTGTTGCCCATCGCAGTCCTCCTAGACTCCGGCCGAGGCCTCTTTCCGCGATGGTCGAAGCCTGGTTCCTTATCTGACCCCGTATCCACCGGTCCGGGCCGGACCAATTAGATACCGTTGGGATCTAGTAATAGTTTCCGGAGCCGGGTGGGCGCGGCCTTCTCGCCCGTTGCCCTCTTCGCCGCAATCCCGCCGGTGGTACCCGATACCGGTACGGGGTACATTGGATGAACCGCCGGCGATGCCGGCTTCGATCCGAGGAGGCGGTCAGGTGCCCGAGTCAGCGCAGTCGGTCGGCCAGGTGCCGGGTTATTCGGCCACCAAGGAGGCCCACCTCAAACGGTTACGCCGGATCGAGGGCCAGGTACGCGGCCTGCAGCGGATGGTCGAAGCCGACACCTATTGCATCGACGTCCTCACCCAGGTCTCGGCGGCGACAAAGGCGCTGGAGGCGGTGGCGTTGTCGCTGCTGGAGGAGCACCTGGGGCACTGCGTCGCCGGCGCCATCCAGGCCGGCGGACAGGACGCCGAGGCCAAGGTCAAGGAGGCCTCGGCCGCCATTGCCCGGCTGGTGCGTTCCTGACCCGACCCGAAGTCCAGCCAGCATCCACCGCTTTCGACACTCGAAACGAGAACATCATGACCAGCACGACCTATCAGGTGATCGGTATGACTTGCGGCCACTGCGTCGCCGCGGTGAGCAGCGAGCTCGAGGCGCTCGACGGGGTGTCGGCGGTCGACGTCGAACTCGACCCGGCAGGTGCCTCGGCCGTCACGGTGACCAGCGCGCGGCCGCTGCAACCCGAGCAGGTCCGCACCGCCCTCGACGAGGCCGGCGAGTACCGCATTGCCGAGGGCCGTTAGCCGATGGCCGGCCACCGCCTCCGCGCTGTCCCGGCGCAGCCACTCGGCCGCGAGGAGGCGGCGGGCGTGAGCGCCCCGCCCGTCCCGGCCGGTGGCCGCACCGTCGACCTGCGCATCGGCGGGATGACCTGTGCCTCGTGCGCCGCGCGGGTCGAGAAGAAGCTCAACAAGCTCGACGGCGTCATCGCCAGCGTGAACTACGCGACCGAGACCGCCAGCATCCGGATGCTCGGCGACCGCAGCGAGGACGATCTGATCGCCACCGTCGAGGCGACCGGCTACACCGCGACCCTGCCGCGTCCCGCCGGCCGGGACGCCGAGCCCGAGGCTGACCGCGACCCGGACCCCGGTACCGGACGGCTGCGCAGCCGGCTGCTGGTGTCGGCGTTGCTGGCCGCCCCGGTGCTGGTGCTGGCCATGGTTCCCGCCGCGCAGTTGCGTTACTGGCAATGGCTCTCACTCGTCCTGGCCACCCCGGTCGTGGCGTGGGGCGGCTGGCCCTTCCACCGGGCCGCGCTGGCCAACGCTCGGCACCGGGCGGCCACCATGGACACCTTGATCTCGCTCGGCGTCAGCGCCGCCTACGGCTGGTCGGTGTGGGCGCTGCTGCTGGGCGGGGCCGGCCGGGCCGGCATGCGGATGGACTTCAGCCTGGTGCCGGCGCGCGGCGGCGCCGATGCGCTCTACTTCGAGGTCGCCTCGGTGGTCACGGTGTTCCTACTCGCCGGCCGGTACTTCGAGGCCCGTGCCAAGCGGCAGTCCGGCGCGGCCCTGCGGGCGCTGCTGGACCTCGGCGCCAAGGACGTCGCCGTCCTGGATCCCGATACCGGCCTGGAGCGGCGGGTACCCATCGAGTCGCTCGCGGCCGGCGATGAGTTCGTGGTGCGCCCGGGTGAGCGGATCGCCACCGACGGCACCGTCATCCTGGGCAACTCGGCGGTGGATGCATCGATCCTGACAGGGGAATCGGTTCCGGTGGAGGTCGGTCCCGGTGCGGCGGTGGTCGGGGCGAGCCTCAACTCCGGCGGCCGGCTGGTGGTGCGGGCCAGCCGCGTCGGGTCGGACACCCAGCTGGCCCAGATCGCCCGGCTGGTGACCGAGGCGCAGAACGGCAAGGCCCAGGTGCAGCGACTGGCCGACCAGGTGTCGGCGGTCTTCGTGCCGATCGTTATCGGGCTGTCGGTGCTGACGCTGCTGGCCTGGCTGGTCTCCGGCGCGGGCCCGGCCACCGCCTTCGCCGCAGCGGTCGCGGTTCTCATCATCGCCTGCCCGTGTGCCCTCGGACTGGCCACGCCCACCGCATTGCTGGTCGGCACCGGCCGGGGCGCGCAGCTCGGCATCCTGGTCAGCGGGCCGGAGGTGCTGGAGTCGGCGCGCCGGATCGACACGATCTT
>JAVEEO010000097.1 GCA_030840415.1 Pseudonocardiales bacterium
AGGATCGCAGCGACGCAGGAGCGAGGACCGGACCGAGGTCGCAACTCGACCGGTACGGGTGCGGGCCGTCCTGGGCCACCGCGGTCGGCGCGCTGCTGGACGCCGTGGACGTGGTGGTCGCCCGGCCGGGCGGGGTGAGCAACGGCGACGCCCGCCGGTTGACCGCCCGGGCCCGCAGCAAGGGCGGCATCCTGGTGCTGTTCGGCCCGCAGGCCGCGTCCTGGCCGGCCGTGGAGATCGAACTGTCGGCCACCCACGGCCGCTGGACCGGGATCGACCGGGGCTACGGCCGGCTGCGGCAGCGCCAACTGCGGGTGGCGGCCACCGGCCGGGGCCGCTCGGCCCGGCCGCGCAACACCGAGCTGTGGTTGTGAGTCCGCTGGCCGCCGAACCTGCCGAACCGGCAGCCCGAGAGGCCGTTCCCGGTCCGCCCCGGATGGCCGCGGTCTGGTGCCCGGACTGGCCGGTCACCGTGGCCCGGGCCGAGGCCGGCCTGTCCGGCACCGAGCCGGTCGCGGTGTTCACCGCCAACCGGGTCGTCGCCTGCTCGCAGGCCGCCCGCGGGCACGGCATCAAGCGTGGCCTGCGCCGCCGGGAGGCCCAGGCCCGCTGTCCCGGACTGGTGGTCCGGCCGCGCAACCTGGCGGCCGAGGCACGCGCCTTCGAGCCCGTCCTGGCCGCGATCGAATCGGTGGCCCTCGGCGTGGAGGTCGGACGTCCGGGGCTGGCCATGATCGGGATCCGCGGCGCCACCCGTTACTTCGGCGGCGAGGACGCCGTGCTGCACGCCCTGGTGCAGGCCGTCGCCGAGCACACCGAGGACGTGCTGATCGGAGTCGCCGACGGGGCCTTCGCCGCCGAGCAGGCCGCCCGCCGCGGCATCCTCGTGCCGCCGGGCGGATCGGCGCAGTTCCTCGCCGAGCTGCCGATCAGCACACTGACCGACGCCGGCCTGGTCGACCTGCTGCAGCGGCTGGGCATTCGCACCCTCGGCGCGTTCGCCGCGCTGCCGGTCGCCGACGCCCAGGCCCGGTTCGGGCCGGCCGGGGCGTGGGCGCACCGGCAGGCCGCCGGCCTGGACAGCCGGCTGATCGCCGGCCGGCTGCCACCGGCGGAGTTCGAGGTCGGCATCGAGCTCGAACCGCCGCTGGACCGGGTCGACACCATCGCCTTCACCGCCCGCGGCGCGATCGAGCGGTTCGTCGGCGAGCTGGCCGAGGCCGGGCTGGCCTGCACCTGCTTCGAGCTGGTCGCCCAGACCGACCGGGGCGAGGAGACGGTGCGCCGCTGGCGGCATGCCGGGGTGCTCACCGCCGTCGACGTCACCGACCGGGTGCGCTGGCAACTGGAGGGCTGGCTGAACCGGGCCGCCGGTGAGCCGAACGCGCCGTCCGGGCCGGTGAGCCTGCTGCGGCTGACCCCCGTCGAGACGGTGCCCACCGGCGCCAACCAGCGCGCGCTGTGGGGCGGGGACGGGGCGGTGGACGAGCGGGCCCAGCGGGCGCTGGCCCGGGTGCAGACGCTGCTCGGGCACGGCTCGGTGCTGACGCCGGTGCTCGGCGACGGCCGCGGGCCGGCCCAGCGCACCAGGCTGGTGCCCTGGGGCGACGATCGCGGGCAGCCCTCCGCCGCACCCTGGCCCGGCCGGCTGCCGTCCCCGGCGCCGTCGGTGCTGGTCGATCCGCCGCGTCCGGTCCAGGTGCTCGACGAGGCCGGCCGGCCGGTGCGGATCACCGAGCGGGGCACCGTCCCGGCGGCACCGGCGCACTTCGCCGCCGGTGCCGAGCCTGCCGCGATCACCGCCTGGGCCGGACCGTGGCCGGTGGACGAGCGCTGGTGGGATCCCGAATCGGCCCGCCAGCTGGCCAGGATGCAACTGGTCGACGTCACCGGCCAGGCCTACCTGGTGTGCTACGACCTGGCCGCCGGGCAGTGGCTGCTGGAGGGCATCTACGACTAGGGACTACTTCTTGGAGGTCAGCGACCGCAGGAAGAAGGTCAGGTTGGCCGGCCGCTCGGCCAGCCGGCGCATGAAGTAGCCGTACCACTCGTCGCCGTACGGGACGTAGACCCGCATCCGGTGACCGTCCGCGGCCAGTGCGCGCTGCTCCTCGGGCCGGATCCCGTACAGCATCTGGAACTCGTAGCTGTCGGCCGCCCGGTGGTGGGAGACCACCAGCGAGCGGGCCGCCGCGATCATCGCCGGGTCGTGGCTGGCCACCATCGGATAGCCCTGGCCGCCGAACAGCACCCCCAGGCACCGCCGGTAGGAGTCCTCGACCGCCTCGCCCTGGAAGGCCACCGACTCGGGCTCGGCATAGGCGCCCTTGCACAGCCTGATCCGGGAGCCCTCGACCGCCAGGTCCCGGCAGTCGGCCTCGGTGCGGCGCAGGTAGGCCTGCAGCACCGCTCCCACCCACGGGAAGTCCTTGCGCAGCTCGGCGACGATGCCCAGCGTCGAGTCGGTGGTGGTGTGATCCTCCATGTCGATGGTGACCGTGGTGCCCACCTTCTCGGCCGCCTGGCAGATCCGGCGGGCACCGTCCAGCGCGATCCGCTCGCCGTCGCCGGGCAGCGCCTGGCCGATGGCCGACAGCTTGACCGACACCTCGGCGTGCTCGGCGTTGCCGGCCGCGGCCAGGCCGGCCAGCACCGACTCGTAGGCCCGGACGGTCTGCTCGGCCTGCTCGGCCGAGGTGGTGTCCTCCCCCAGGAAGTCCAGCGTGGTGAGCAGGCCGGCCCCGGCGAGCTCCGCGGTCACCCGCAGCGCGTCGTCCTCGGTGCTGCCGGCCACGAACCGGTTCACCACCGGACGGGTCAGCCTGGACTTCTCGGCGACCGACCGCAGCCGCGACGAGCGGGCAGCGGCCAGCAACGGCTGGCGAAGCAGTGCCATCCCGCCTACTCCCCGGCCGCTTCCGGCGCCTGCGCCGGATACTGGACGGAGGTCGGCGCGACGAAAGTCTCCTTGATGGCACGCGGGGAAACCCAGCGCTGCAGGTTCAGGATCGAGCCGGCCTTGTCGTTGGTGCCCGAGGCCCGCGCACCACCGAACGGCTGCTGGCCGACGACGGCGCCGGTCGGCTTGTCATTGACGTAGAAGTTGCCGGCCGCGAACCGCAATCGGTGCTGGGCCTTGGCAACCGCGCCCCGGTCGGTGGCGATGACCGCACCGGTCAGGGCGTACGGGGCGGCCGAGTCGACGACGTCCAGGATCTGGTCGAAGGCGGCCTCGGCATCGGTGCTGTCGTCGTAGACGTAGACCGCCAGGATCGGCCCGAAGTACTCGGTGGAGAACACCTCATGGCTCGGGTCGGCAGACACCAGCAGGGTCGGCCGGATGAAGAATCCCTCGCTGTCGTCGGCAGAACCGCCGGCCAGGATCTCCAGCTTCGGGTCGTTCTTGGCCCGGTCCAACACGCCGGCCAGCCGATCGAAGGACCGCCGGTCGATCACCGCGCCGAGGAAGTTGCCGAAGTCGCTGACATCGCCCATCGTCAGCCCGTCGATCTCGCTGACCAGCTCGTCCCTGAGCCGCGACCAGAGCGAGGCCGGCAGGTAGGCCCGGGACGCCGCCGAGCACTTCTGGCCCTGGTACTCGAAGGCTCCCCTGATCAGGGCGGTCCGCAGGATGTCCGGATCGGCGCTCGGGTGCGCCAGCACGAAGTCCTTGCCGCCGGTCTCGCCGACCAGCCGGGGGTAGGTGCGGTAGCCGGCGATGTGGTTGCCGACCTCCTTCCACAGGTGCTGGAAGGTCGCCGTCGAACCGGTGAAGTGGATGCCGGCGAGGTCCGGGTGGGGCAGCACCACCTCCGACACCGCCAGCCCGTCGCCGGTGAGCAGGTTGATCACGCCGGGCGGCAGGCCGGCCGCCTCGAGCAGCCGCATGGTGAAGTGGGCCGAGAGCAGCTGGGTCTCCGACGGCTTCCAGATCACCACGTTGCCCATCAGGGCCGGTGCGGTCGGCAGGTTGCCGCCGATCGCGGTGAAGTTGAAGGGGGTGATCGCGTAGACGAAGCCCTCCAGCGGCCGGTGGTCCATCCGGTTCCAGATGCCGGGCGAGGAGATCGGCTGCTCCTGCTGCAACTGCGCGCCGAAGGCCACGTTGAACCGCCAGAAGTCGATCAGCTCGCAGGCGGCGTCGATCTCGGCCTGCACCGCGGTCTTGGACTGGCCGAGCATGGTGGCGGCGGTCAGGGTGGCCCGCCACGGGCCGGCCAGCAGGTCCGCGGCCCGCAGGAAGACCGCGGCCCGGTCGTCGTAGGACAGCGCCTGCCAGGCCGGTGCGGCCGCCTTGGCCGCGGCGACGGCGTCCAGGGCGTCCTGCTGGCCGGCGTTGCGGTAGGTGCCCAGCACGTGCGAGTGCCGGTGCGGCTGCACGACCTGGCCGGGCTGGCCGCTGCCGGGGCGGTGCTCGCCGCCGATCACGCAGTCGATCTCGATTGCTTCGCCGGCAAGCTCGGCGAGCCGGGCCTTCAGTGCGGCGCGCTCGGCGGAGCCGGGGGCGTACTGCAGGACCGGTTCGTTGCGCGGGGCGGGAATCTGGGTGACGGCATCCATGCACTCAGGGTAGGCCGTCGAGTGCCGCTAGAAACGCTCGGAGTGGATAATGTCGATGCCATGCCTTCCTCGAAATCGAGTACCGCCGCGCTGGCGGCCGCACTGTTGGAGCGGTTTCCGGCCACCACCGCGGTGGCGGTCGCCGACCCGCAGGAGCCGGGCGCTCCGCTGGCCGCCGGTGAGCTGGTCCTGGGTGTGGGCATCGGGCCCGCCGATGCCGGGCGCCTGCTGGCCAGCGCCCGGG
>JAVEEO010000113.1 GCA_030840415.1 Pseudonocardiales bacterium
CGGATCGATAACCGCGATAACGTACTTCTCCCAGGTCGACATAGCATGACCTTTCGCCAGACATAATACGGCGGCCGAGCGTAAACTTGGGCTTGTGCCCAGAGTGACAGTCGTCTACGAAAACGCCAGTCGACCGGCACGATATAAGTAGTGGAACTAATCCGTTACAGCGTAGCCTGATAGCACGAACAGCATGAACCAATTTGGTTCAATCGTCAAGACCTGGGTTGTATGAACCGATTGGCCCGGCCTGGGCCGAGTCGGAGTCGGCTTATGGCCGAACGAGGCAAGGATTGCTCGGCGCCCGAGCATCGTTCCGCAGGTTCAGATCGCAGGGCAGCAGGCGGCGCACGACGTGCCAGTGTGGGGAGCCCGGGGCGTGATCGCAACCCGTCTCCGATGTCAGCGTTCAGGATGATGGCCGCTGCAGGCCTCCGTGACCTGAGATTCTGCGACCGGCGCATATAACCCCTGCATGCGTCCGGAGCCGTCGGGAATGCTGGGTACGGCTAACTTGCCGACATTTGCCATCAGCTTTCAGCGGTCTATTGGACATGCTTTCTATTCGCGAAGGCTCTTGTCCTTTGTGGTGTTAGTTAGTAGCCTGCCCCTCCATGAGACGCCTCCACACGGAGGAGCGGATGCCTACCGCCGCGGATCTCCCTCTCTGCGCACCGGCACGGGGACTGCTCGCCTCCGACCGGTTATGGGTGTGGTGCCCACCGCCTTTCCAACCACTCCACCTCCGAGCGGCAGCGGCCGACAATGCCCGGGAGGAAGCCGTACTCAGCGCCTAGTAAGTGGAGGACATGTGTTCGATACCGATCTGAGGAATGCAGACCTCGACAGCAGTCGTCCAATCGCGCAGAACCTGACCCAGTGGGAGTACCTGGCAATCAACAGCGAGTTGAACGTGGCTGACGGCCATGCACGTCAGTCACTCACGCCGTCGCAACTTGAGATCGTGCAGGGCCTGCCAGTTCTTTTCGCCGACTGTGAGCGGCGCCCCATCGAGGAGATCGAACGTGAGGCGCATCGCTCATTCCTGACGATGCTCGGCCAGCATAGCTATCCGCAGGAGCCCGGGCGAGTGCTGAGTTGCTACTCATCCTCCGTCGCGATGGAGATCGTCGCGCGTGCTCTGGCGACCAGGTTCGAGACCGTCGCACTTGTGCATCCCACTTTCGACAACATCGCCGACCTGCTGCGCGGAAACGGGCTCGATCTGGTACCGATGGAGGAGGATCTGCTTTACCAGGCAGACCTTCCCCAAGAGCTTCTCAACCGCGTCGGCTGTGTCTTCGTCACGACACCGAACAATCCGACCGGCAGGGTGCTGAGTGAGGCACGGCTGACCAGATTGGCCGCTCAGTGTGCTCGAAGCGGAGTCATCCTGGCGCTGGATACTTCGTTCCGGGGGTTCGACACCCGCGCGCAGTACGACCATTACGCCGTGCTGACCGCTAGCGGCTGCCGGTGGTTGGTGATCGAGGACACTGGAAAGCTGTGGCCGACGTTGGATCTGAAGATGGGTCTCTTGGTTTCGGCCGAGAACCTCGACCTTCCCGTGTACAAGGTTTACTCAGACATCCTGCTCGGCGTCTCGCCGCTGATCCTGCTCCTGGCCACCAGGTTCGCCGACGATGCCGCGCAGGGTGGGCTAGCGGAACTGCACCGATTCATAGCGGCGAACCGCGCGCTGGTTCGGAACTGCCTGTCCGGTGTGCCGCAGCTTTCCTTCCCCGATGCCGGGAGCCGGGTCAGCGTGGAACGAGTTGACCTGGGGACGCTGCCCACCGAGAGGGTGTGGGCGCAGCTACAGGAACGCAACGTCTACGTCCTGCCGTGCAACGACTTCTACTGGGCAGCTCCGGATCGTGGTCGGAGCACGTTGCGGCTGGCGCTGTCACGGCATACCGACAGGCTTCAGGACGCCATCGCCGTCTTCCGATCCGTGTTGGCCCAGCATTGATCCCCAGCCCGAGTACCAGATCGCAACCCGGCAACGAGCTGGTCAGGCCCACCTCCAAGCCGCCACCTGACACCTGGCGACCCTCGGTGGTGCAGGATGTGGCACCGGCCGGGATGTATGACCTTGGTCCGGGATACCTCGGTCCCGACCTGCTACCGGTCAGCCTGCTGGCTGACGCCTATGCCAGCGCGCTGACCGGTTACGGAGCGGCAGCGCTGAGCTACGGCACCAATGCCGGCGCGCTACCGCTCCGTGAACTGCTGGCCGAGCGAGCGGCAGCGGCGGACGGAGTAGCCTGCATCGCTGACCAGGTCGTGATTACCGCCGGCACGTCCATGGCGCTGCAGCTGATCTGCGCCACGATGGCCTCGCGCGGGGAGGTGGCACTGGTCGACGAGGTGGCCTACGACTACGGGCTGCAGATCCTTCACGACAGCGGCCTGCGGATCGAGCGGATCCCCGGTGACGAAGCGGGCATGCATCCCGAGGCGTTGTCCGACCGGCTCGCGTCGATTCGAGCCCAGGATGTTCGGGCGTCCGTGCTCTATCTCAACCCGACCTTTCAGAATCCGCTTGGCTTCACGCTGCCCGACCGGCGTCGACAGGAACTGATCGACGTGGCGGCCCGCAGCGGCCTACTGATCATCGAAGACGACGCCTACGCCGAGCTGCCACTGGAGCCGGTTCCGATTCCGCCGTCGCTGGCGGCACTATCCGGATACGGCAATGTAATCCGGCTCTGCTCGTTCTCCAAGGTGCTCGGCCCGGGCTTGCGCCTGGGCTGGATGTTGACCAATTCCGGGCTGGCGCGGCAACTCCTCGCACACGGTGTCTTCGTCAGCGGGGGAGCGCTGAATCACACCACCTCCCTGGCGGTCACCACGCTGCTTGCCGACGGCAGGTACGACGAGCACCTGCACCGGCTGCGGCAAGAGCTGTGGGACCGGCGGCAGACGCTGACCGACACGCTGCTCGGCGCCCTCGGTACCCATATCCGGCTGCGACCATCGGCGGGCGGATTCTTTCGCTGG
>JAVEEO010000151.1 GCA_030840415.1 Pseudonocardiales bacterium
TGGAACCTACCGCTTCTCGCTGCAGGCCGGCGCCTACGTCACGGTGTACCTCGACGGCCACCGGGTCGTGTCGTTCACGCCGTACTTCGAGCCCACCCAGAACGGTCTGATCCGGTTGTCCGCCGGTCCGCACCACGTCCGGGTCGAGGTCCGGCCCTTCGTGCACGACCCGGTCACCGTCGAGGCGTTCGCCGTCCAAGCCGGGCTGCACCTCGGCTGGCAGCCGCGTGAGGACCGGTTGGTAGGCCGGGCCGCCGCCGCGGCCAAGGCTGCCGAGGTCGCAGTGGTGGTCGCCTCCGCGCCGGCCAGCGAGGGGTGGGACCGCCGCTCGCTGGCCCTGCCGGCCGACCAGGACGCGCTGATCGCCGCCGTCGCCGCGGCAAACCCGCGCACCATCG
The DNA here is from genome assembly GCA_030840415.1 of Pseudonocardiales bacterium. Taxonomy (GTDB): domain Bacteria; phylum Actinomycetota; class Actinomycetes; order Mycobacteriales; family Jatrophihabitantaceae; genus Jatrophihabitans_A. The sequence goes on from JAVEEO010000151.1 coordinate 399, forward strand.
TGGTGCTCAACGCCGCCGGCGCGGTCACGATGCCCTGGCTGTCCAAGGTCGCCGGCGTGGTCGAGATCTGGTTCCCCGGCCAGACCGCCGGCACGGCGCTGGCCCGGGTGCTCTTCGGCGACGCCAACCCGTCCGGCAAGCTGCCGGTGACCTTCCCCGCCAGCGACGCGCAGGGCCCGGCACGCTCGTCCGTCGACTATCCCGGCGACGGCACGGACGTGTACTACAGCGAGGGCACAGCCATCGGGTACCGGTGGTTCGACGCGCGGCACCAGCAGCCGCTGTTCCCATTCGGCTTCGGGCTGTCCTACACCAGCTTCCGGTTCTCAGGCCTGCAGGTGTCCAGGTCCGGGTCCGGCTACACGGTCACGGCCCGGGTGACCAACACCGGGTCCCGGACGGGTGCGGAGGTCGCCCAGCTATACGTCGGCTCGCCGGCGAGTGCGCACGAGCCGCTGCGCCAGCTCAAGGCGTACGCGAAGCTGAACCTCGCGCCCGGCCGGACCGGCGTCGTTCGCCTCGAACTGCCCCGCAGCGCGCTTGCCGCGTGGAACGCCGATACCGGCTGGCGGGTCGCCGCGGGCACCTACCGGCTCTACGTCGGCGATTCCTCCCGCAACCTGCCGCTGCGGACCGAGGTGCAGGTCGGGCAGGACTGAGCTCGACGGGCCGTTCGGCTCGCTCGCGGGACCACCTCGAGGGGTCGGCAGGTAGCCACCTGGCGGCCCATCGCAACGACACTCCCACCCGGGTAATTGACGCGCTGCTAACGCGGTCCTAACCTGACCCCAATTAGGCGGTTAGGGGTCAGTACTGACCTTCGTCCTGAATCGCCTCGATCATCCTCCTGAGGGGTAACCGCATGTCCTCCAGCATCCGCATCCATCCGGCCATCGGCGTCGCCCGGGTGGGCAACAGCACCGAGTGCAACCTGGCTCCGGAAACCCTGACCGGCATGACCCAGCCGGACGGTCTGCTCGGCGGCCTGCCGATCCGGCCCGGCACCGAGTCCGACACCATCACCAGCGCCGACCTGCGGGACGGCGATGGCGCCCTGCGCCGGCAGGCGGTCCGGTTCCGGTTGTACGCCTACCCCGAGACCGGAGCCGGGACCTGGCCCAGCTCCCAGGGCGAGGAGATCACCATCGGCTCGCTGGTCGACGGCAAGACCGTCACCGACATCATCTGGACCGTTCACGTGGCCAACAAGAAGGCCAACACGTTCGTGCTGGTCGAGGCCGAGGACCAGCCCCAGGGGATCAGCGGATACCAGAACGGCCAACTGCCACCGATCCGCAACTCGGAGTACCCGGCCGCCGGAACCCGCCAGCCGGCCGACAAGCTCGCCACCCTCAACGACCCGGCCCGGGTACGGGCCCTGACCATCGATCCGGGCCCTCGCACCGTCTCCGGTGCGGGGGCGACGCCGGTGGCCTTCGACCGCGCCACCGCGGCCAGCTTCCTGCCCGCCGGCTCCGGCACGGTCACCCCGCTGCCGGACTACCCGATGTCGTTCCCGTCCGACACCTTTCCCGAACTGCAGGCCCTCGACGGCCAGATCACCACGCTCGGCGACATCAGCACCGACCGGCTCGGGCGGCTGGTGTTCGCCGGGGGCCGCGGCAAGGCCGCGGGCTGGCCGGTGAAAGGCGTCCCAGCCCCGCTCGACGACGACGTCAACAACGACCAGTGGTTCGACGACACGGCTGACGGCCCGGTCCGCGCCACGCTGGTGTTCACCGACGGCACCACGCTCGAGGCGCACAGCGCCTGGGTGGCGACCACCGACCCCGGGTTCGCCCCGCAGATCCTCAACATCGTCTCGCTCTGGGACGACATCTACGACGTCTGGGTCCGCGAGCTGGCACTGGCACCGGAGATCTTCTCCGGCGGGCGCTACAACGACAGCTACCAGCCCCTGTTCGACAGCCAGATCCAGCCGATCTTTCGGGCCGCCGCGCTGCAGCAGTGGACCACCAACATGAACCCGCACGCGCAGTCCTCGCACGCCGAGCTGAACGCCATCACCGCCACCACCGAGCCCTGGTCCACCTCGGTCGCCGGACTGACCGCCATCTTCCGCGACCCGAACCGACCCGAGCAGTACAGCAACACCACGCTGATGCCCTTGGCGCTCGGCGATGCCAACGAGAGCATGCTGGCCCTGCGCAAGACCCAGCACTTCTTCCTCACCCGGTGGAACGCGGGCACCGAATGCTTCCGGCCCGGTCCCGGCCCGGCCCTCGGGCCTGGCGAGCTGCTCGACAAGGCGGCGCTGACCAACTGCCTGGGCGGCCGGTTCAGTCCCGGCATCGACCTGACGTTCGTGGTGCGCGATCCCGAAATCTATGTGCAGAACTGGCAGAACTCCGGTGGCGGCCCGTTCCGGATCGTGGCCGCCACCCTCGACTACACCGCCGCCGTCAACTCGCGTCCGCTGCTGACGGCCGGCTACGTACCCGACCACGTCTATGCCGACGGCCTGGAGCCCGGTGACCTGACCAAGTTCATGGCCCTGCCCTGGCACACCGACTACAACTCGTGCGCGACGCACCCGCCGTCGCCCAACCCGACCGGCAACCGCCGGCTGTTCTGGTCGTGGCCGGCCCAGCGTCCGGTCGCGGTGTTCAGCGCCGCCGACATCTGGCAGGACACCGTGGACGTGCCCAACAAGGCGCAGCTCGGCCAGCAGCGCTGGTCCGTTCGCGGCCCGGGCACCGACTCCGCCGCGCCGGAGAACTGGGGCCGGTTCCAACCGCCGATCGCCCAGATGCTGGACAACTGGCACCGGATCGGGGTGGTCCTGCAGGCGCCGGCGATCGAGGACGCCGCGGCCGGAGCCGACGCGGACTGGTTCCTCGAGACCGGCAGCCAGCTGACCGACACCGAGCTGACCCCGGTCCAGCCCTTCCCCAACTACGCCGCCAACCCGATCGATCCCGACACCGAACCCATCGACGAGCGCGAGCTGTTCCACAAGCTGTTGAACTTCACCGACAACCCCGACGTGCTGCAGCCGGCCCGGGCCTACACCGAGTACTACCTGGCCCAGGCCGAGGCGCTGTCCAACGACCCGCACGCGCCGGCCGACCAGAAGTACTTCCCGTACAGCAAGCAGGCCCTGCAGGACCGGCTGAACTTCATCTACCAGGAGCTGGTGGACACGGCCAACACCACCACCCCCACCACCGATCCGGACTTCACCACCCGGGCCAGCATGATCACCCGGATCATCCAGTTCGCGCCGTTCAACCTGCTCGACGGTGCGTGGCTGCGCAACATCGGTGAGACCGGCCCGATGGACGAGGTGCGCTCGCTGCTCTACTCGGTCTCGATGGACGAGCTGGGCGACGGCGACATCTCCAAGAACCACTGCAACATCTACCTCGACCTGTGCCACTCCGTCGGCTACTACCCGCCGCCGGTGAACACCCCGGAATTCGCCTTCGACCCGCAGTTCCTGCAGAGCGCGTTTACCCTGCCGGCCTTCGAACTGGCGATCTCGCAGTTCTCCCAGGACTACTACCCCGAACTGCTCGGCATGACACTGCAGTTGGAATGGGAGGTCGTCGACCTCAAGCCGACCCGGGACCTGCTGGACTTCTTCGGCATCGATTCGCACTTCTACGTCATGCACATCGGCATCGACAACGCGGTGAACGGGCACGGCCAGCGGGCTGCCGAGGCGATCGACATCTACCTGGAGAACGTCCGGGCCAGCGGGGGTGACGAGGCGGTGCAGGCGGCCTGGCGGCGGATCTGGACCGGCTTCGTGGCCTTCGGCACCACCGGCGACTTCGGTCAGGACCTCGTCGACCTGGTGCACGCCAAGCCGTCGCTGCGCTCGCAGGTGCTGGCGATGATCCGGGAGAAGGCCGAGTACGGCAGCCTCAACCACCAGCAGTACACCGTCGGCGCCACCCGGATCGACGAATGGTTCGCCGATCCCGAGGGATTCCTCGACGCCCTTGTCACCCACGACTACCTGGTGCCGGGGGACTGGGCCAACAGCAAGCTCAACGCGCTGATGGACTTCGAGACCGGGCCGATGTTCCGGGTGTTCACCGACGACGAGATCGCGCTGTGGGCGGCCTATACCCAATCGCTGGGCCAGCCCGTCCCGCCGCCTCCGCCGCCGGTCACCTCGTGGGCGCGGGCGATGACCGACCTGATCGACGAGCTTCGGCCGGTCCAGCAAGGCAATCCCGCCCACCAGGCCCAGTTCATGACCGCCGAGGACGGCCTGTCGCACAGCGTCGCCTGGTGGTTCACCCAGCCGACGCAAGACATTCTGAACGCGCTGATGTCGCAGCGGAACCAACTGGTGGTGCCCGGGCAGCCCGGCGCCAGCCCCTTCCTGACCGAGCTCACCGCGCCGGCCGGGCCGATGGGGCCGATCTTCGACCTGCCCGCCCGCACCTCGCCCGGGCTGACCCGGCGTGAGGTGCTGACCTGCTGGGTCACCGAGGGCTGTCCGACGGTGCTCGACCAGCACACCACCCTGCGGGTGAACACCCCGCAGGTCATCCGGGAACTGCACCCGACCGGCCGCATCCTCGGCATGGGAGCGGTGCACTGACCGCTGGCTCCACCGCCGGGTACTGCGACGTCCTGATCGCGGGCGCCGGGGTGGCGGGTTGCGCCACCGCGATCGCGATCGCGAGCCGGCGTCCGGATCTCACCGTCTGGCTGGCGGGTGTCCCGCACGGGCGCCCGCCGGTCGGCGAGAGCATCCCGCCGGACAGCCGGCCGCTGCTGGAGCGGCTCGGAGTGCTGGCCGACTTCCTGGCCGACGGGCACCAGCCCTGCCTCGGCAGCGCATCGGCCTGGGGCAGTGCGGCGCTCGGTCACAACGATTTCCTGACCAACCCGTACGGCACCGGTTGGCATCTGGATCGGGCCCGGTTCGAGCAATTGCTTCTCGACCGGGCCCGATCCGGCACCACCCGGGTGCTGGCCGGCTGGACGGCCCGGACCGTCGCCGCGCAGGGCAGCCGCCTGATCCAGTTCACCCTTACCTCGCCGGGACAGGCGCCGCTTACCGGCACGGCCGGGTTCGTGGTGGACGCCACCGGTAGCGCCGCCTCGATTGGCCGTCAGCTCGCCGCCGTCCACCGCTGGCACGACCGGCTGGTACTGGCCACCGCATTCTTCCGGGCACCGGAGGCCGCGCCACCCTCCCGCCTCACCGTGCTGGAGGCGACCGAGGACGGCTGGTGGTACCTCGCCGGGCTGCCCGGCAACCGGCTGACGGTGGCGTTCGCCAGCGATTCCGAGCACTTCCGCGATACCGGTACTGCCCGTTGGCCGGCCTGGGTGCAGGGACTGGCCGACACCAGGCACATCGCGCGGCGACTGTCCGGCAGCCAGTTGCTCTCTCGGGAACTGGTCAATCTCAGCGCGTCGTCGCGCCGGCTGGAACCGATCGCCGGGCCGGGTTGGCTGGCGGTGGGCGACGCGGCCTGCAGCTATGACCCGTTGTCGGCGCAGGGCATCCACCAGGCACTGCACACCGGACTGGCCGCGGCCGATGAGATCTGCGCGGGGCTGAGCGGTCCGGGACTGGTCTGCGCGGATTATGCCGCCCGGACCGCCGCGGACTTCGAGGAGTACCTGGCCAACCACCGCCACCTGTACGCCGCCGAACAGCGCTTCGCCGGTTCGCCATTCTGGCAGCGGCGCAGGGCAGCCGGAACCACCACTTCTCCACAGCGCCAGATGTTGTCCACAGTCGTGTCGTGAGTCCACTTCCGGGGCTGACGGCTACCTAACGTCGTCCTGGTGGAACGGGGCTACGAGCGGCAAGGGGTTGCGGCCCGGCTGGCGAGGGCGGCCGGGCTGGTGGGCCGGTTGCTGGGCAGCGCGGCTTCGGCACAGCTCGGTGCCGCGGACGCTGCCCGGCCGGCCGGGTTGTCCGGCGCCCGGGTCAATCCCGGCCGCCGTGGACTGCTGGCGATGGCGGTGGTCACCGTCGGGACGGTGCTGGTGGCCGGCGGCTGGGTGCTGGCTGCGCGGCCGCACCCGATGCTGGCCAGCGCGACTCCGGGCACCTCGCCATCCGATGCCGGGACCTCGGCGTCGCTGGCCCCGGGCGGCTCGCTGACGTCACCGCGGCCCAGCTCGACGGCACCCGGCGCCGGTTCGGCGGCTGCCGGTTCGGCGCTGCTGGTCGTCGATGTGGCAGGCAAGGTGCGCCGGCCCGGTGTCTACCGATTGCCGCCCGGTGCCCGGGTCGAGGACGCGGTGCGAGCGGCGGGTGGCTTCGGCAACGGCGTGGATCCGGTGACGGTGAACCTGGCCCGCAAGCTGGTTGACGGCGAACAGGTGCTGATCGGGGTGCTGGGCGGTGCTGCCGCGGCGGGTGCAGGGCCGCCCGATCCGGGCGCGGCCGGGGCCGCGACGGCCGGCCCGCTGGATTTGAACTCGGCAACGCTAGCGCAACTCGACGCGCTGCCCGGGGTCGGGCCGGTGCTGGCCCAGCACATCCTGGACTGGCGTACCGGACACCGCCGCTTCGACTCCGTCGACCAGCTGAACGGCGTCACCGGAATCGGGGACAGCAAGTTCGCCGACCTGAAGCCACTGGTGACCGTCGGATGAGTGAGCTGCGCGGGCGCTCGCGCGAAGATCCGGGGACCGGGATGAGCCAACCGCCGGACCTGCGACTGGGTCTCGGTGCCCTGGCCGGATGGGCGGCGGTGCTCTGGGGACTCGGACACAGCGCCGGCGCGGTCGCCCTTGCCGCCGGCGTCGCGGTGCTCGGCGCAGCCGTGCTGGCACTTGCGGCCCGGCGCTGGCCGGTGCTGTTCATCGGGGCATTCGCGGTCTGCGCCGCCGCCGCGCTGCTCGCTCCGCTGGCGGTCCGGCTGCACCACGCCCGCGACGGTGAGCTGTCCCGGCTGGCCCGCGCCGGTGCCGAGGTGAGCGCCGAACTCCAGGTGCGCGGCGATCCGCGGCCGCTGGGTTCGACCGGGCCGGCCGGTTCGCCACGCACGGCCGTGGACGCCCAACTGCGGGCGGTGCAGATCGACGGCCGGTGGACCAGGCTGCCCGGCGCGGTGCTGGTACTCGGGCCGGCCGACGCCTGGCGCGGGGTGCTGCCCGGCCAGCGGGTCCGGCTGGACGGGCGGTTGAGCCCGCCGCTGCCGGACAACCTGCTGACCGCCACCCTGCTGGCGCGTACGGAGCCGGAACTGCTCGGCCGGCCGCCCTGGTGGCAGCGGGGCGCGGGTCGGGTGCGGTTGGGCTTGCAGCGGGCGTCGGCCGGGCTGCCGGTGCTGCCGCGCGGCTTGCTGCCCGGCCTGGTCGACGGCGACACCAGCCAGCTCGATCCGGTGCTGGCCGAGCGGTTCCGGGTGGCCGGCCTCACCCACCTGACGGCCGTCAGCGGAACGAATCTCAGTCTGGTGGTCGGCGCGGTTGCCCTGTTGCTCAGGCGGCTGCGGGCCTCGCCGAAAATGATCGCCCTGGTCAGCGCGGTGGTGCTGGTCGGCTTCGTGGTGCTGGCCCGGCCCTCGCCCAGCGTGCTGCGGGCGGCCGCGATGGCCGGGATTGCCCTGGTCGCGCTGGCCACCGGGCGGCAGCGCGCGGCGTTGCCGGTGTTGGCGGCGGCGACCTTCGGGCTGCTGCTGTGGCAACCGGAGCTCGCGGCCGACTTCGGCTTCGCGCTGTCGGTGGTCGCCACCGCGGCGCTGCTGCTGGTGGCGCCGGGTTGGGCAGCGGTGCTGCGCCGGCGCGGGGTGCCGGCCGGCCTCGCCGAGGCGGTGGCGGTCGCCGCGGCCGCGCACCTGGTCACGGTGCCGATCATCGCCGGTATCAGCGGCCGGATCAGCCTGGTGGCGGTTCCTGCCAATGTGCTGGCCGAGCCGGTGGTGGCAGCGGCGACCATCCTCGGCCTGCTGGCCGCGCTCAGCTCCGTGCTGTGGTTGCCGCCGGCGGCGCTGCTGGCCCAGCTGGCCGGTTGGCCGTGCCGGTGGCTGGTCTGGGTGGCGGAGTACTTCGGCTCGCTGCCCGGTGCCTCGCTGCCCTGGCCGGCCGGCGTGCGCGGCGGCCTGCTGCTGGCCGGGCTCAGTGCGATCGTGCTGCTGCTGTGCCGGCGGCCGGCCGCCCGGGCGCTCTTGGGCGTGGCGGCCACGCTCGCGGTGCTGATCCAGATCCCGGGCCGGGCGGTGCTGATCGGCTGGCCGCCGCCCGGCTGGATCGTGGTGGCCTGCGATGTCGGCCAGGGTGACGGGCTGGTGCTCAACGCCGGCGCGGGCAGCGCCGTGGTGATCGACGCCGGTCCCGACCCGGTGCCGATGGACCGCTGCCTGCACGAGCTGGGCGTCACCCGGGTTGCGGTGCTGGTGCTCAGCCACGATCACCTCGATCACGTCGGGGGGTTGCGCGGCGTGCTACACGAGCGCCGGGTCGACCGGGTGCTCAGCTCGCCGCTGCCCGAGCCCGCCAGCGGGTACCGGCTGGTGCTGGCCGAACTGGCCGGCCGGCATGTCCCGATCGAGCAGGCCCATACCGGCCAGCGATTGGACGCCGGCCAGGTCCGGCTCGACGTGCTGGGACCGGGCCACCTGTTCACCGGCTCCCGGTCGGATCCGAACAACAGCTCGGTGGTGCTGCGGGCCACGGTGGCCGGGGTGCGGATCCTGCTGCCCGGCGATGCCGAGGTCGAGGCCCAGGACGACCTGCTCAGCGCCGGCACCGACCTGCGGGCCGACATCCTCAAGGTGCCCCACCATGGCAGCGCCTACTCCGATCCGGCGTTCCTGCAGGCCAGCCATGCCAGGCTGGCGCTGATCTCGGTCGGCGCCGGCAACAGCTACGGTCACCCGTCGCCGCTGCTGATCGGCGAGCTGGCCCGGCTCGGCATACCGGCCGCCCGCACCGACCAGCAGGGTGACATCGCGGTGGTGGACCGGGCCGGCAGCCTGGTGCCGATCGTCCGGTCGGCATCCTGACGATGTGGTGATCCGGCGGCCGAACCCCGGCAGGGCCGCGGGAAAGCCGGTCGAATCAGCCGATGGCGATGCTGATCGTCCTGCAGTTGTTGCTGGAGACCGGATCGGCGTAGCCGTCGAGATCCTGCGCGCACGCCTTGACTGTCACGGTGCCGCTGTAGATCGTCGGTGTCACCAGAATGGCCGCGCTGGTGCTCCTGCCGTAGCCCAGGGTTCCCGGTTCGCAGGCGGGGGTATCGGGATCGATGTTGTAGTGATTGGTGATCAGCGGGCAGGTGTAGTCCGAGGCTGCTGCGGTGGCATGGGTGAGGGTGAAGTAGAAAGCGATCGACGCAGCGGTCGTCGTGCTGCGATTCCTGATCGTGAAGACCACCGGCAGCTCTTGGCCGTGCTGCGCCTTGGTGTATCCAGCGACGGTGCTGCCGGTGATCGAGAGATCGACGGTCGCGGTGCTGGCCTGCGAGGACGCGGTCAGGAACCCGGTCGCCGCCAGGGCAGCCACAGTCGTCGCCAGTGCCAGAATTCTGCTACGCATCGCATGCCCCCCGCGCTGCCGGTGCTGGGAACGGACCGTAGCGCGGCACCGGAACGAGCGGAAGCGGTCCGGCCGCATGTCCACCGCGGCAGGCAGCGAATTCCCTTGCTGCTACTCCTGATTAACGAACATGTACCGGCGAAGGTCGCGGCTCTCGTCCGGTCCCAGAGCCGAGAGCCGAGAGTCGCAGTCGAAACGGTCAGGGCGAGCTGGTGCGCAGGGCGATCTGGTCGATGGGATCCTCCGGTACCTCGAGCTCGACGACCCGGCCGGTCCGGTCCAGTGCCAGCAACCGGCCGTTGCCATCGGTCACGAACAACCACGAGCTGTCCGGTGACCAGACCAGGGTCCGGCCGCCCCGGGTCTGATCCGAACCGGTCGTCACCCCGGTCAGCCGTGCGACACCGGTTGTCAGATCCACCAGCTCCAGCAGGCTGGCACCCCGCCCGTCGGGTTGCAGCAGCGCCGCCATCCGGCCGTCCGGTGAGATGGCGCCGGAATTCTGCTGGTACGCATCCAGCGGTGTGACCAGGGAGCGCCGCTGGCCGGTGGCGCGGTCGATCACCACGCTGGTGCAGCGGTAACGCTCGTCGCATTCGAGCGCGAGCCACCGGGTGGGCCCGGCCGCGAGCAGCGTCCCTCCGGTGATGCGGTGCAGGCCGTCCAGCCGGGCGTCGTACATGCCGCCGATGCCGAACATCAACACGTTGCCCGCTCGGTCGGACGCCTGGACCGTGGCGTCCTGGGGGATGGGGACCTGGATCCCGGCCGGTCGGCCGTCCAGGGTGAGCAGCGACAGCGCGGACGTGGTACCGGCCTTGGTCTCGGCCCACAGGTGCCGCGGGTCCGGGCCCGGCAGCACGGAGTAGGCCCGGTCCAGCGGGGGAGGCAACCGGACGGCCGGCTTCGCATCGGAGACGACATAGCCGGTGACCTGGTCCATCGGATGCACGATCGCCCGGTCCGCGCCCACCACGAAGAAGATCGGGCTCGCGCCGCCCACTTCCGGAACCGCGGTCCGGGTGACCCGCCCGCGCCGGAGTTCGATCCGGACCACCACCCCCTGGCCCTGCCCGAACAGCTCCCAGCCGGCGGGAACGTCGAGCAACCGATGGCCGAGCTCGGTGACCGTGACCGACCTCGCATTCGCGAGCGTCGGCTCGAAGGTGGTGGGGATCGTCCCCAGGCCCGAACCGGCCTGGTCGGTCGAACGCAGGCCCGGTGGCGGGGGGTGGATGCCGGGCAACCGCCCCGCCGAACCCGGCGCGACCGCGCTGGCCGAGGCCGGCGGCGAACCGGACGGCCGTGCGGCCAGCGGCCGGGTGGTGTGCTGGTTGCGGGTCAGCAGCACCGCCGCCACCACCGTCACGGCAGCCAGGGCGTACCACCAGTGCCAGCGGCGCGGCGGTCGCCAGTCACCCGCGAGGTCCGGGTCCGGACCCAGATCGAGCCAGTGCTCGGACTCCGGGTCAGGGTCGGTCGCCACTGCTCCATCCTGCCCCGCCGGTGGGGCAGTGTGAGGGCCGGCTGCCTCAGCCGGTGCGGCTGCGCATGGCCAGTTGGGTGACCGGCGGTAGCTGCACGCCCAGCGGCACTGCCCGGCCGCTGGCACGGTTGACGATCATCACCCGGCCGCCGGCGTCGCGGGCGAACAGCCACCGGCTGTCCGGTGCCCAGACGAAGCTCGCATCGCCCTGGCCGGGTTGGCTCAGGCTCACCCCCACCGGGTTGCGACGTCCGGTCTCGAGATCGAGCAGGTCGACCCCGTCGGGGGTGACGCCACCGCCCGATCGGGGCAGCGCTACCGTCCTGCCGTCCGGAGAGATCGCGCCCAGGCCCAGCTGGTACGGATCGATCGGGGTCTCCACGATGTGGTGGGCGCCGGTGGTCCGGTCCGTCACGACGTTGGTGCAGGTGAGGCTGTCGTCGCATTCGACGGTGAGCCAGCGGGTCGGCCCGCTGGCCAGCAGTAGCCCGCTGGTCACCCGGTGCACGGCGCCGGGCCGGGCTAGATAGGTGCCGCCGGTACCCGACAGCAGCGCATAGCCGGCACCGTCGGGGCCCATCACGGACCCATTCGCCGGAACTTCGATCGTGGCACCGGTGGCGCGGCCGTCCAGGGTGAACAGCGCCAAACCACCGCCGGTATCGGCCCACAGGTGCCGTTGGTCCGGGCCGGGCAGCAAGGTACCTCCCTGCCGGAGGGACTCCGGCAGCTCCGTCGCCGACTTGCCGTCGCGCACCATTACCCCGGGTGTGTTGTCCAGCGTTCGCACGAAGACCCGGTCGGCACCGGCGAGGAATACCGCCGGTACATCACTGGTCACCACGGGAACCGCGGTCCTGCTGACCCGTCCCAGCGCCAGCTGGATGCGGATCACCGAGCCGGGAGCGCGGGCGAACAGTTCCCAGTCGGCAGGCACGTCGAGCAGCCGGTGCCCGGCGTTGCTCACCACCACCGGGGAACCGCTCGGGAAGGGTGCCGCGGAGGTCGGGTCCGCAAACGATGCCGCGGCGGTCGGGTCCACGAACGATGCCGCGGCGGTCGGCTGCATCGACGGTGCCGAGGAGGACGGCGAACTGCTGCGCGA
>JAVEEO010000164.1 GCA_030840415.1 Pseudonocardiales bacterium
TTGCCCGGCTTGACGTGCTGGAACTCCACCACGGTCCACAGCTGGCCGTCGATGTTGAGCACCAGGCCATTCTTCAGGTCATTCGTGGTGGCCATGAGTCGCTGCGTCTCCTAAGAAAATGAAAGTCGATTCCGGTGCCTGAACGCGCCTCGGACGCACTCAGCCGGCCACTACCCCGCGGCGCGAACCCCGGGCGGCCTCTTCCGACCCGTAGTTTAGCCGCCGCTCGCCCGGCCCCCCGCAGACCCGCTCCGCGTCATCCCGCCGGTGTGAAGCCCAGCACCGGGCGGGCCCGGCCGCCGGACTCCTGCAGCAGCGCCACCGCCTCACCGGTCTCGGCGATCCCGCCGTAGGTGCCCTCGATGCCGGCCGGGTCGATGGTCCGCCCGAAGCTCAGTTCGCTCGCCTCGGCCGGGCTCAGCCGGCGCACCGGCATGGTGGCAGCGAGCGCCTGCGGCAACGGCAGCAGTACCGGATCGGCCAGTTCGGCGAGCTGGTCCAAGGTGAGCGCCTGCTCCAGCCCGAACGGCCCGACCCGGGTCCGGCGCAGCGCGGTGAGATGGCCGCCGACCCCCAGCCGCTCCCCCAGGTCCCGGGCCAGCGCTCGGACGTAGGTGCCGGACGTGCAGTCCACCACCACGTCCAGATCGCAGCATTCGCCGGCGACGCGGGCCGGGGCGACCAACTCGAAGCGCTCGACGCTCACCGGCCGGGCCGCCAGCCGCACCTCTTCGCCGGCCCGCACCCGGGCGTAGGCCCGTTCGCCGTCCACTTTGATCGCCGACACCGAGGCCGGCCGCTGCAGGATGTCGCCGGTCAGCTCCGCCATCGCCGCGGCGATGTCAGCCGGATCCAGGCCGGCCGCCGGCGCGGTGGCCAGCACGGCGCCCTCCGCGTCGTCGGTGCTGGTCGCTACCCCCAGCCGGATGGTCGCCAGGTAGCTCTTGTCGGTGAGGATCAGGTGGTTCATCAGCTTGGTGGCCCGCTCGACGCCGAGCACCAGCACGCCGGTCGCCATCGGGTCCAGGGTGCCGGCGTGGCCCACCCGGCGGGTGCCGGCGATCCGGCGGACCTTGCCGACCACGTCATGGGAGGTCATGCCGGCCGGCTTGTCGACGACGATCAAGCCACCCGGCCCGGCCGGGCCCTTACGCGCCATGTCGTCCCATCGCCTCGGTATGCCGCCCGGAACCGGACACAAGAACCCGGACGCGGAACCGGCCGCGGAGCCCCGGCCGCCACTGTAGACGAGCACCTTCGCTCAGTCCTTGGGCCCCCACGGGCACTCGGCGGGGCTGTAGAGGTCGTTCCAGCAGTGCGCGGTGCCGTTGATCCGCGGCACCAGCCGGTGCTCGGTACTGACCGCGTTGACCAGCACGCCCAGGCAGAGCAGCACCTGCACGGTGGCGATCGCCACCCGGCCCTTGCCGATGAGCAGCGCGACCAGCACCGGCAGCGGGACCAGCACGGCCAGCGTCCAGGCGGCCGAGACGTGCATCAGGTGCAGCTGGGTACGCAACCCACAGGCCTCGCCACACGCGGCGGTCTGCCAGCCGGACACGATCAGGATCCCGACCAGGTCCACCAGGGCCACCGCGACCGCGGCGACGAAGGCGTCGAACAGCGAGTAGTTCTCCAACCGCCTGTTCAGCGCGCGCCGCACCGCCCCCTTCGACGGGACGGCGGAAGGTGTGTCGGCCGTCCAGGAGACGTAGCGGCTCTGCTGGGACCCGCCGGCCTTGCCTGCCATGACGTTGCGCCGCCCTTCCACTCGAGCATCAATGCTGCCATCGTGACCACCGCGGACCGGTGTGCGCCAGTGATTATCGGAAATCGTTTATCGGAAATCAGCGCCAGGCAAGTATCCGGGTGTCGGCCGGTCAGCGACGTTCGCCGACCACCAGCCAGCGCCCGGACCGGGTCCGCCACACCATGCCCACGAACCGCACCCCGATGAAGGCGGCCAGCCCCGCCCAGACCCCGGACAGCCCCCAGTCCAGCCACAGCGCCAGCAGGCACAGCGGCACGAACCCGCCGAGCGCGGCGACCACGGTGACGGTCCGGATGAAGGCGTTGTCACCGGCGCCGAGCAGCACGCCATCCAGGGCGAAGACGATGCCGGCGACCGGCATCATGGCCACCAGCCACGGCCACAGCACGTGCGCCTGCTCGCGGACACCGGCATCGGAGCTGAACAGCGCCGGTATCAGGTACCAGCCGGCCGCCATCGCCGACCCGAACACCACCCCGGCCACCAGCCCGTACCGGCTGACCCGCCAGGCGGTGCTCCTGGCCGCCGCCACCGCCCCGCCGCCGAGCGCCGCGCCCACCAGCGCCTGGGCCGCGATCGCGAACGAGTCCAGCAGCAGCGCGATGAACTCCCACAGCTGCAGGCCGATCTGATGCGCGGCGAGCTGGGCGGCCCCCATCCGGCCGGCCGCCCCGGCCGCGGTGAGGTAGGCAGCCTGGAAGGCCAGCGCCCGGATCACCAGGTCGCGGCTGACCACCAACTGCGAGCGCATCACCGCCCAGTCCGCGGCCAGGGGCACCTGCTCGGTCCGGATCGCGCGCAGGCACAGCGCCGCACCGACCCACTGGGCCAGCACGTTCGCGATCGCCGAGCCGGTCAACCCGAGCCCGGCCGGGTAGACCAGCAGCGGCGAGGCCACCGCCGACAGCAGGTTCGCCACCACCACGATCCGCACCGGCGTCCGGGTGTCCTGCACGCCCCGCAGCCAGCCGTTGCCGGCCAGCACCAGCAGGATGCCGGGCAGTCCCAGGATCGCGATCCGCAGCCACTGGGTGGCCTCGTCGGCCACCAGGCCACTGCCGCCGGCAACCGCCTCGGCGACCGGCCGGGCCACCAGCTCGCCGATCAGCACCGCCAGCAGCCCGATGCCCAGGGCCAGCCAGGACGCCTGCACCCCCTCGTTCACGGCCGCCGTCCGCCGCCCGGCGCCGAAGTAGCGCGCGGCCCGGCCGGTGGTGCCGTACTCGAGGGTGCTGCCCAGCACCGCCAGCAGCGTCATCACCGTGCCGGCCGCGCCCAGTGCGGCCAGCTGGGTACGGCCCAGGTGCCCGACCACTGCGGTGTCGACCAGCACGAACAGCGGCTCGGCGGCCAGCACCACGAAGGCGGACCCGGCCAGGGCCACGATCCGGCGGGCCGGCACCTCGACAATGCTCAAGGCCGGCTCACAGCGGCCGGTACATGATCAGCAGGTCGACGAAGCCGAGCCGGGGGTGGGCGAAGCCGCCGGGCACCGTGCCGATCGTGGTGAAGCCGAGTTCGCGGTAGAGCCGGACCGCGTGCTCGTTGGACGCGGCGACCGCGTTGAACTGGATGCCCCGGTATCCGGCGGCCCGGGCCTGGTCCAGGCTGTGCAGCACCATCGCCCGGCCGATTCCGCGACCCCGGGCGGCCTCGCCGACCATGTAGGAGGCGCTGCCGATGTGGGCGCCGGGACCGGCCTTGTTGGGGCCGAGCCGGTAGCTGCCCAGCACCGTTTCACCGGCCGCGACCAGCCAGACCTGGTCCGGCGGTGTGCCGAACCACAGCAGCCGACCGTCGTCCGAACTCATCGCCGGGTCATAGCAGTAGGTGTCGGCGGCGGCCACGATCTGGTGCCAGAACGGCCAGATCAGTGGCCAGTCCGCCTCGGTCGCCGGCCGGAACTCCACGCTGCCGCCCGGGCCTGCGCTATCGCCCAGGCCCGCGCCGCTCCCCTCGGGAGAGCTACTCCTCGTCGGCATCACGGGGCTTGCGGTACGGGTCGGGGTCACCGGCCGGGACCGCGTGCGCCCGGGCGCGCTCCACCTGGGCATCGGCCTGCCGGGCGACGGCCAGCAGCTCGTCGATGTGCTGGGCCGACTGCGGCAGCTCGTCGAGCAGGAAGGTGACCGTGGGGGTGAACTTGACCCCGGTCTGGCGACCGACCTCGGACCGGATCTGGCCCCGGGCTGCCTCCAGCGCCGCCGCGCTGTCGGCGCGCTCGGTGTCGTCGCCGAGCACGGTGTAGAAGACCGTCGCGTCGTGCAGGTCACCGGTCATCCGGACGTCGGTGACGGTCACCATGCCCAGCCGCGGGTCCTTGATCTGGGACTCGATGTAGGACGCGACGATCTGCTTGATGCGACCGGCCATCCGGCGCGAGCGTGGCGAATCGGCCATCACTGAACTCCTTGCTGACTCGCGGCCCGCAGACGGGTCATGCCCAGCGCCCGGAGGCGCTGAGCATGACCGTTGGGCCTACTGACTAACCGGCGACTGCTGGCCAGCGAACTGCTAGCCGCGTGGCTTCTCACGCATCTCGAAGGTCTCGACGATGTCACCGATCTTGATGTCGTTGAACGACCCGAGCCCGATACCGCACTCGAATCCCTCACGAACCTCGGTCGCATCGTCCTTGAACCGCCGCAGCGACTCCACCGTCAGGTGCTCGTTGACGACGATGCCGTCGCGCACCAGGCGGGCCTTGGAGTTACGCCGGATCGTGCCGGAGCGCACGATCGAACCGGCGATGTTGCCGACCTTGGGAACCCGGAAGACCTCGCGGACCTCGGCGGTGCCCAGCTGCGCCTCTTCGAACTCGGGCTTGAGCATGCCCTTGAGCGCGGCCTCGATCTCGTCGATCGCCTGGTAGATGACCGTGTAGTACCGGACGTCGACGCCTTCGCGCTCGGCTGCCTCGCGTGCCTTGCCCTCGGGCCGGACGTTGAAGCCGATCACGACCGCGTCGGAGGCGATGGCGAGGTTGATGTCGTTCTCGGTGATGGCACCGACCCCGCGGCCGATCACCCGCAGCGAGACCTCGTCGTTGCCGTCGTTGAGCTCGATCTTGAGCAGCGAGTCCTCGAGGGCCTCCACCGAACCGGACACGTCACCCTTGATGATCAGGTTCAACTGCTGGACCTCGCCGGCAGCAAGCGCCTTGTCCAGGTCGTCCAGGGAGATCCGGCGCCGGTTGGACGCCAGTTGCGCGTTGCGCTCCCGGGCCGAGCGGCGGTCGGCGATCTGCCGGGCGATCCGGTCCTCCTCGACGACGATGAAGGAGTCGCCGGCGCCGGGCACCGAGGTCAGGCCCAGCACCATCACCGGAGTTCCGGGGCCGGCCTGCTCGACGGTCTTGCCGTCGTCGTCGAGCATCGCCCGGACCCGGCCGAAGGCGTCGCCGGCCACGATCGAGTCCCCGACGTGCAGCGTGCCGCGCTGGACCAGCACGGTCGCCACCGGCCCGCGGCCACGGTCCAGGTGCGCCTCGATGGCGATGCCCTGGGCGTCCTGGTCCGGGTTCGCCCGCAGGTCCAGCGCCGCGTCCGCAGTCAGCAGGATGCCTTCGAGCAGGCCGTCGATGTTGAGGTTGTTGCGCGCCGAGACGTCGACGAACAGCGTGTCGCCGCCGTACTCCTCGGCCACCAGCCCGTATTCGGTGAGCTGCTGGCGCACCTTCTGCGGGTTGGCGCCCTCCTTGTCGATCTTGTTCACCGCGACCACCACCGGCACGTCGGCCGCCTGGGCGTGGTTGAGCGCCTCGATCGTCTGGGGCATCACGCCGTCGTCGGCCGCCACCACCAGCACCACGATGTCGGTGGTGGACGCACCACGGGCACGCATGGCGGTGAACGCCTCGTGACCGGGGGTGTCGATGAAGGTGATCGCCCGGTCGTTGCCCTCGTGGTCGACGTGCACCTGGTAGGCACCGATGTGCTGGGTGATGCCGCCCGCCTCGCCGGCGATCACGTTGGACTTGCGGATCGCGTCCAGCAGCCGGGTCTTGCCGTGGTCGACGTGACCCATCACGGTCACCACCGGCGGCCGTGCCACCAGTGCCTCGTCGCCGCCCTCGTCGTCACCGAAGCTCAGGTCGAAGGACTCGAGCAGCTCGCGGTCCTCGTCCTCGGGACTGACCACCTGGACGTTGTAGTTGAGCTCGGCGCCCAGCAGCTGCAGCACCTCTTCGTTCACCGACTGGGTCGCGGTGACCATCTCGCCGAGGTGGAACATCACCGTCACGAGCGCGGCCGGCTCGGCATTGATCTTGTCGGCGAAGTCCGACAGCGAGGCACCACGGGGCAGCCGCAGCACCTCACCGCTGCCGCGCGGAACCTGCACGCCGCCCAGCGAGGGCGCCGACATGTTGTCGAACTCTTGACGACGCTGCTTCTTGCTCTTGCGGCCACGGGTGGGCCGGCCACCCTGCCGGCCGAACGCACCGGCAGTGCCAGCACCTCGACCACGGCCACCGGGACCGCCACCGCCGGGACGGGGGCCGAAGCCACCGCCACCGCCCGGGGCGCCACCGGGTGCGCCACCGGGACCGCCGCGGTAACCGCCGCCGCCACCGGGCGCACCACCCGGGCCGCCACGGTAACCGCCGCCACCGGGAGCACCGGGACGGCCGGGACCACCGGGACCACCGGTACGAGCGCCACCGGCGCCAGCCGGACCACCGGGACGGCCGGGCGCACCCGGACGGCCGGCGCCCGGTCCACTGCGACCGGGCATCATGCCGGGGTTCGGACGGGGCGGCATCATGCCGGGGTTCGGACGCGGGCCACCAGCACCGGCCGGGCCACCGGGACGGGGGCCGGCCGGACGCGGCGGCAGCTGGGACTGGCCGCCCGGCGCGCCGCCGGGACGCGGAGCGGGCCGGGGCGCGGGCTGGCCGCCACCGACGCCGAACGGGTTGTTGGCCACACGCTGACCACCTGGCCGCGGCGCGCCGGGCCTGGGGGCGCCGGGCGACGGTGCCGCCGGACGGGCCAGGCCGGGATCGGCCACCGGAGCCGCCGGGGCGGCGCTGGCCGCGATCGGGGCCGGAGTGGGAGCGGGAGCCGCCGCGCTGGGTGCCGGCGCCGGGGTCGGGGCCGGAGTGGCGACCGGAGCCGCCGGAGCGGCACTGGGCACCGGGGTCGGAGCAGCCTCAGCCGGCTTGGGCGCGGCTTTCTTGGGTGCGGCTGCCGTCGCGGCCGGGAATGCCTCACGCAGCCGCCGGGCGACCGGTGGCTCTACCGTGGACGATGCGCTCTTGACGAACTCACCGAGTTCGTTGAGCTTTGCCAGAACTTCCTTGCTGGGTACGCCGAGCTCTTTGGCGAGCTCGTGTACGCGGGCCTTGCCTGCCACTGGACTCCTTCGTCGCAGGACCGGCGGTCAGCCCGCACGGTCCCGATTTAGGTGGGAAACGCAATCATGGTTGGCGCTTCATCGGGTGCTCATAGGTCTTCTTCTCACATTCGCTGCGTACTCGTCAGCGGAAGCTGGCGAGGGCATTTCCGACTCGGTCACCGGTCTATGACCCGGCGATCGACTCGACATACATCCGAACCGGCGTGGCGTCCAGTTGGGCGGTGCTGCGCAATGCCCGTCCGAACGCCCGACGACGCTCGGCGAGCTCCATGCATCTCGGAACCGGGTGGAGCCAGGCCCCCCGGCCGGAAGCACGGCGTCGCGGATCCGGCAGCACCTGGACCGGCTGGCGGGACGGACTCGAAGAGTCGCCTGCCTCGGAGGACGCTGTCGGCCCCGCTACGACGCGAAGCAGATCGGCGGCCGGGGCCCGCTGGCGGCAGCCGATGCAGGTGCGCAACACGCACGCGTCATCGGGCTGGCCACCGTCGGACTGACGGCCAGGGACAACTCTACTCCCCACCGGCGCCGGATTCGGCCACCAACCGGTCCGGCTCGCGCGTTACCGGCCGGATGTCGACCTCCGGCTCGGCATCCCACTCCTCATCAGGCAGCTGCGGCGATTCCGGTTCGGCCGCCTCGGCGTCGGAGTGGATGTCGATCCGCCAGCCGGTGAGCCGGGCAGCCAGCCGGGCGTTCTGGCCCTCCCGGCCGATCGCCAGCGACAACTGGTAGTCCGGAACCACCACCCGGGCCGCCTTGGCGACCGGATCCACGACCCGGACGTCCTGGGCGACCGCCGGCGACAGCGCGTTGCCGACGAAGGTGGCCGGGTCCTCGTCGTAGTCGATGATGTCGATCTTCTCGCCGTGCAGTTCGGCCACCACGTTGCGCACCCGCTGGCCCATCGGCCCGATGCAGGCGCCCTTGGCGTTCAGCCCATCCACCCGGCTGCGGACCGCGATCTTGGTCCGGTGGCCGGACTCGCGGGCCACCGCCATGATCTCGACGCTGCCGTCGGCGATCTCGGGAACCTCCAGCGCGAACAGCTTCTTGACCAGGTTCGGGTGGGTCCGGCTGATGGTGATCTGCAGGCCCCGCATCCCGCGGGTCACCGAGACCACGTAGCACTTGATCCGGGTGCCGTGGTCATAGACCTCGCCGGGCACCTGCTCGGACTGCGGCAGCACCGCCTCGACCTTGCCCAGGCTGACCAGCACCAGGCCGCGCTGGGAAGCCTGCGCGTCGGCCTGGATGATGCCGGTGACGATGTCGCCCTCGTGGCCGGAGTACTCGCCGTAGGTGTGGTCGTGCTCGGCGTCGCGCAGCCGCTGCATGATCACCTGCTTGGCGGTCATCGCCGCGATCCGGCCGAAGTCGGTGGGGGTGTCGTCGAACTCCTCGACCAGCTCGCCGTCGGGCGAGTACTCAGCGGCCCACACGGTGACCGCGCCGGACTTGGGATCGATCTCGACCCGGGCGTGCGGCATCGGGTGGTTGGTGTGCCGGTATGCCGTCAACAGGGCCGTCTCCAGCGCCTGTAGGACGGTCTCGAAGGAGATCTCCTTCTCCCGCTCGATGCTGCGCAGGGCCGCGATGTCTACTGAGACCATGTCTCAGGCCTCCTTCGGGTAGTTCCGCCGGGGATCGCTGTTCTGGCCGGCTCTGCCGCCCCGGCCCTCGGCGTCGTCGAACTCGGCCTCGTCGGCTTCGGTGTCGTCGGCCTCGTCGGCTTCGGTGGCGTCGGCTTCGGTGGCGTCGGCCTCGTCGGCTTCGGTGTCGTCGGCCTCCCAGCCTTCGGCCTCGGCTTCCGGCTCTCCCGGCCGGGAGAACTCCACCTGGACCCGGCCGCGACCGAGGCTGCCCATTGGCAGGCTGCGCTGCTCGCCGTCGAGGTCCAGCAGCACGGTGCTGTCGTCGGCGGACACGATCCGGCCGGTCAGCGGGCGGCCGTCGACCTCCACCGCGACCAGCCGGCCGGTCGCCCGGCGCCAGTGCCGCGGCTCGGTCAGCGGCCGGTCCACACCGGGAGAGCTGACCTCCAGGACGTAGGGGCCGGCGAAGGTCGCGCCGTCGTCGCCGTCGAGGACGTCGGAGATGGTGCGGGAGATGGTGGCTACCGCGTCGAGGTCGATGCCCTGGTCGCCGTCCACGCTGATCCGGATCAGGCTCCGGCGCCCGGCAGCGGTCACCGAGAGGTCGTCGAGGTCGTAGCCGGTGGCTGCGATGACCGGGCCGATCAGCTCGATCAGCTGTTGACGTTGCGGCGTTCGCGCAGTCATGTCGGGCGCTCCCGTCGGTGTCCAGTTGTGGTTCAGCTGCCCGCATAACCGGGCGCCAGCTTTCGGAATGGCTGTCGAGTCCAGCGTACCGGCATCTGAAAGACTGCTCGCGCCATGGCCGACATCACCCGCAGGACGCTGCTGCACCGGGCGTTGCTCGCGGCGGCGCTCGGCGGCGGCGCGCTGCTCGGCGTGACCCGTCCGGTCCGGCACAAGCGCGCCTCCCCGCCACCTCCGCCGCCGGTGGCCCTGACCGCGACGCTGGCCCGGCAACGGCAGTTGCTGGCCTCCTACGACCGGGCGCTGGCTCTCCAGCGGGCCCATCCGGGGCTGGCCGGCCTGCGGGCCGACGTGGCCGCGCACGGCACCGCCCTGCGCGAGGTCCTGCAGCGCTACCCGGGCTGGCGGCTGGCGGTCACCGCATCCGTGCCACGGACCACCGCGTCGCCCGGCAGCACTCCCCCGCCCGGCAGCACCGGGTCGCCGCCGGGGAGCACGCCGGCCGATCCGATCGCGGCGCTGGCCACGATGAGCACCGCGGCGGCGCACGCCACCAGCGCCGCCTGCCTGGCCTGGCCCGCCACCGAGGCGAACGCCGCCGAGGTGGTCGCGCTGCTGGGCAGCATCGCGGCATGCCTGGCCAGCCATGCCGAGGTGCTCGGGGTGACTTTCCGGTGACAGTGCCCGACCAGGACCCGGTGGTGCAGGCCCTGCAGCGGGTGCTGGCCGCCCAGCACGCCGCGATCTACAGCTATCCGGTGATCGGGGTGGCCCTGCGACAGCCGGGTCAGGTGCAGCTGGCCCGCCAACTGGAGGCCCAACACCGGCATACCCGCGACGAGCTGATCGCCCAGCTGGCCACCCGGCGGGCGGTGCCGGTGCCCGCCGAGGCCGCGTACGCCCCGCCGCAGCCGGTCACCGGGCCGGCCGACGCCCAGCGCTGGGCGCTGGAGCTGGAACAGGGCTGTGCCGACGCCTACCGCTACCTGCTGGTGGCACCGGTGCTGGCGGCCCGGGCCGCGGCCGGCACACCGGGAGCTGGCGGGGCCGTCCTCAGCGCCGCCGAACAGTCGGCACTGCAACGGCAGGCACTGGCCGGCCTGAGCGGTGCCGCGCGGACCGCTACCGGCTGGCGCACCCTGCTCAGCCCGTCAGCCCCGACGGTGCCGTTCCCCGGCCTGGAGCCCTGACCCGCGGTAGCTCACCAGGCTCAGTCCGGACGGCCACGCACCGGCACGCCACCGGCCAGCCAGCCGTCGATCAGCCCGACCAGGTCCGCCAGTTCGTGCACCACGGCATCGGGAGTGCCCTCGATGCCGGTGGTCTGGGCCAGCGGGATGGTGCTGTGTGGCACCAAGACCGCATGCATGCCGACCCGGTTGGCGCCGAAGACGTCCTCGAACAGCCGGTCACCGACATAGACCGCCCGGCCCGGATCGCTGACCCCGACCGCGTCCAGGGCCGCCCGGAACGCCTCCGGGTGCGGCTTGGCCCACGGGATCTCGGAGGAGTACACCGCGCCGTCGATCAGGTGGCCGATGCCGTCGCGTTCGAAGATCCGCCGGTGCTCGGCCGCGGGCCAGGTGGTGTTGGACAGCACGCCGACCTTGAGCCCGCGCTGCCGCAGCGCGCCGAACAGCTCGGGCACCGAGGGATCGGTGTAGCTGTGCGCGTCCCACCATTGGTAGTAGGTACGCAGCTGCTCGTCGGTCAGGCTCAGCTCGGCCCGCTGCAGGATGTCGTCGAGGGTGCCGCTGCGGTGGTCGTCCTTGATCGCGGCCCACACGCTGGCCTCGGCGGCGTGCAGCGCCTGTGCCTGCACCTCGTCGGCGGTCACCGCCAGCCAGCACTCCATCGGGTCGATGGTGTGCCACGGGGTGAGCGTGCCGCCCCAGTCGAAGATCACCGCGTCCAGAGTCATGCCCGATGGATTACCACACTCATCTGACGAAGGTCAGAAGAGCACCGTGCTGAGGGTGTTGATCTGGCGCATCCCCAGCCGGTCGTAGAGCCGGCGGGCCGGGGTGTTGTAGTCGTTGACGTACAGACTCGCCGAGGGAGCCAGTTGCAGCGCGTAGCCCAGCACCGCCGCCAGCGCCGCAGTGGCGATCCCCCGCCCGCGCAGGTCCGGACGGACCCAGACCCCCTGCAGCTGGGCGGTGGCCGGCCCGAGTACCCCGATCTCGGCCTTGAACTCGACCTGGCCGCGGGCGTCGAACCGGGCGAAGGCCTGGCCGGCGCCGATCAGCTCGGCCACCCGGGCCCGGTAGCCCCGGCCGGCGTCCGGGCCGATCGGGGACATGCCCAGCTCCTCGGTGAACATCGCCACCGCTGCCGGCAGGAACCGGGGCAGCTCGGCCGGCCGCACCCGCCGGACCTGTGGATCGGCCTCGATGGCGGGGGTCGAGTCCGTCCACAGCAGTGGCTGGCTGGCCCGGATCGCCCGGGCCGGCCCCCAGCGCCGCAGCAACACCGGCCA
Source organism: Pseudonocardiales bacterium (assembly GCA_030840415.1). GTDB lineage: Bacteria > Actinomycetota > Actinomycetes > Mycobacteriales > Jatrophihabitantaceae > Jatrophihabitans_A. Next base: position 11,891 of record JAVEEO010000164.1, read on the forward strand.
CATCGCGCTGACCGAGTTCACCGACCCGACGATCGAGGAGCAGCTGCGACCGGTCCTGGCCAGCTGGCCGGCGATCAGCTCCAGGGCGGCGAGGTCCTCGCCCACCGGGACCAGGTTGCCACCGGCGAAGGCCGCCGCCCGCAGCTCGTCGCCGGCCTGGCCGACGCCCCACAGATAGCCGCCGAGCCGGTGCGGGTTCAGGTCGGGTGCGCGCTGCAGGCGGGCGCTCACCACGCAGTTGAGCACCTGGTCCCGCTGTACCAGTGACCGCACCGCCAGCTCGTCGGCGGCCCTCAGCACCCGAGGCTCGGCCTGGATGACGGTCATGTGGAAAACGTACCGCCCGGTTCGGTCGGCGGCCTACCTGGCCACCGCCGGCACGCTCAGAACGCCGTGCCGTGGAACGGTGCCCGGTCGGTGGACAGCGCCAGGTCCAGCCTGCTCAACAGCGCCGGATCGGCGCAGCGCACCGCGCCGGCCCGGGCCAGGGTGGACAACCGGTGGCCGCCCAGGTAGGCCGAGCCCAGGCCGGCCAGGCTGAAGCTGGCCCCGGCCGGCCGGTCGGTCGGTTCACAGCTGGCACCGTCCGGGCCGCCGGCCAGCGCCAGCCGCTGGTCGCCCAGCAACGGATCGCAGACTCCCAGCACGGTGTCGATCTCGG
>JAVEEO010000173.1 GCA_030840415.1 Pseudonocardiales bacterium
TGGGCACAGGGCGGACCACTGGGCTGGTTGGTGGGCCGGTCCGCCGCTGCGCGATCATTGCTGTCCGGACCGATGTCGAGAAACCTGGGCCCGCGTCGTCTCCAGTGCGTACGCGGCCACCGTGGTCGCGTCGAACCAAGGAGGACTCACCATGGCCAAGTACCTGTTGCTCAAGCACTACCGCGGTGGACCCACCCCGTACGTCGACTTCGGCACGATGGAGCAGTGGACGCCGGCCGAGGTCGACGCCCACATCCAGTACATGCGGGACTTCGCGGCCAAGCTGGAAGGGACGGGGGAGTTCGTGGACGGCCAGGCGCTGTCGCCGGAGGGCACGTTCGTCCGGTACGACGGCGAGGGGCGCCCGCCGGTCACCGACGGCCCGTTCGCCGAGACCAAGGACCTGATCGCCGGATGGATGGTGATCGATGTGGAGAGCTACGAGCGAGCCCTGCAGCTTGCCGGCGAACTCTCGGCCGCACCAGGCCCGGGCGGCAAGCCGATCTACGAGTGGCTGGAACTGCGGCCCTTCCTCGGCTCGGCTCCCACCGTCTCGGAGTGAACGAAACGCTGCTGCGGGAGCTCATTCCCGCGGTGACCGGCGTCCTCGTCCGTCGCGGAGCTGACTTCGCGACGGCCGAGGACGCCGTGCAGGAGGCGATGATCCGTGCGCTGGCCAGTTGGCCGGACGACCCGCCGGAGGACCCGAAGAGCTGGCTGATCACGGTCGCCTGGCGCAAGTTCCTGGACACGATCCGGGCGGAGAGCGCTCGGCAGGCGCGCGAGGCCCGGGTAGAGGCCGAGCCCCCGCCGGGGCCGGCCGAGGAGACCGACGACACGCTGCGGCTCTACTTCCTGTGCGCGCACCCGTCGCTGACACCGGCCTCGGCGGTGGCGCTCACGCTGCGGGCGGTGGGCGGTTTGACGACGCGCCAGATCGCGCAGGCGTACCTGGTGCCCGAGGCGACCATGGCCCAGCGCATCAGCCGTGCCAAGCGCACCGTGTCGGGCGTGCGCTTCGACGAGTTCGCGGACCTGGGCACCGTCCTGCGAGTGCTCTATCTGGTCTTCAACGAGGGCTACAGCGGCGAGGTCGACCTGGCCAACGAGGCGATCCGGCTGACCCGCCAGCTGAGGTCGATGACCGACGACGAGGAGGCCTCCGGCCTGCTCGCGCTGATGCTGCTGCACTACGCGCGCCGTGCGGCGCGTACGACAGCCGACGGCAGCCTGGTGCCGCTGGCCGAACAGGACCGGTCCCGCTGGGACACCGGGCTGATCGCCGAGGGCGTGACGATCCTGCAGGCGGCGCTGGCGCGTGACCGACTGGGCGAGTTCCAGGCGCAGGCCGCGATCGCCGCCCTGCATGCCGACGCGCGGACGGTGCAGGAAACTGACTGGGTGCAGATCGTGGAGTGGTACGACGAGCTCGAGCGTCTCACCGGCAACCCGGTCGTCCGCCTGAATCGCGCCGTGGCAGTGGGGGAGGCGGACGGGGCGCGGGCCGGTCTGGCCGCACTCGAACGGGTGGATCGGTCGGTTCCCAGGTATCGGGCTGTCGAGGCGTACCTGCGGGAACGTTCCGGCGATCTTTCGCTCGCGGCTCGGCTGTACGGCGAGGCCGCGAAAGTTGCCACCAACCTTGCCGAACGCGATCACCTGACCCGGCAGGCAGCTCGGCTGAACGCCGCGGTCCGTGGCTGACGGGGATCCCCCTGCCACGGATGCGGGGGAGCGAGACGGGTGCTCAGTCCAGTTGAGTCAATTGCGTTCGATCGTCTGGATGCCGTTGGGGTCACGGTGGAAGATCGGCACGTCCGGATGGCGAAGCCAGTTGTAACGCGTGGCGAGGGTTTGTACATCGTTGTCCGTGACGGACTCGGGAGGCGGCCACTCGAGCGTCCCAGCAAGAGGCCAGATCAGGCGCCAGTGGGACGGGGGAAGGCTGAACTGAGGTGCCCCCCAGCCGTCATCGGTCCTCACGAGCACAGAGACCCCTCGGAAGGTCATGACGCACATGAGGATGTGCCGCAGCCGGTCACCGTCCCAACGGTCGTCCTGGTGCGTCGTCTCGACCTGGCCGACTTGGGCGCCGAAGTTGATGCGGCCCTGATGACGCGCTACCCACACGCGAGTGAAGTCAGGTGGTAAAAGCTGTTCCTTGAGGTGCAGGCGCATCTGTGGCGTCGGAGTGACGATCTGGTTGGAGGCCCGCTCGCGAACCCAGGCAGTCTTGGTCGACCACGTTGCCAGGGTGGCGGCGTTCTCGAGACTGAAGGTCGTCCGGCCGAAGACGTAGCTTTGCGCGCAGAGCCGTTCCAGCAGGGGCCTTGCAGCAGTCTCCAACCGGCTCATCCATCCGTTGTTGCAGTTCTTGCAAACCTCTCGAATCCGGGCGGTGAGAACTGACCCCTTCTTCCTGACCACGACGTTGGGAGCCTCGGTCATCGCGTCCTCGGCCGTGCGCCCGTAGCCGATGGTGCGAGTCGTCTGGGTCGGCTCCAACTCGATTCCCTGTCCGAGCCACTGCGGCCATGCGTGCTCGTCACTCATGGGTGCGGGCAGCCCACAGAAGAAGCACAGCTTGTGGGGCTTCTGTGCCCGGCGGGATTTGGTCACGGGATCGATGATCCACCAGAGATTACGATGAGTGCCTGGGGTGTCTGGGCCGCTGACAGTCTTCGCGCAGCGAACGAAGTGCGTCCAGGCCAGCACAGCTACCAAAACACCGGGGTGCAGCTTTGGCGAGATGAACAACCTGCCGAGGGATGAGGGTAGGCTTGAAAACGTGAATTGACATAATGTCGATTATCGGCACTGAACTACGGGAGTTGCATCAGATGCAGAGCCGCCGTGATTACATGGACGCGGCCTTCGTCCAGTCGTCCCACCAGACCTGACCGTAATAGGTCGTGCCTGGCATGTGGGCGTGCTGGAAGCGAGCCGTCGCCTGAGAGCTGGGGCCGTTACCGACACCGCCGCCGCGGGTGTCGAAGATTCCGTCGGCCCAACCATCGTCGATATGGGAATGTCCGTGGACGAAATTCCCCCAGATCAGAAACTGTTGCCACAGCTTGACGATGCGCTGCTCCGAAGCGTTGGCGCCACCGATGGAGTTGGCGGGACCGTCAATGCTGCCCAGATACCGACCACTTCCTTTCGCGATTGCGGCCGGGACGGCCATGCCTCGGACGGGGTTGCCGTGCAACGGTGGGCCAGGGGGCCGAGACTGCTCCACGGGCGGCGCTGCTCGCCCGTTGTCCAGATGCGAACCGAAACGGTCGCCCTTGATGACGATGTTCTCGTCGGCTGCTCCTTCGAACCATTTGTTGAAGTCTTGCCAGACCACGGACTGCAGAGCTGGAAGAATGTCCGCCAACGTGCGCTGAAAGTAGGCGATTGCCGGCTTGACCTGCGACGGGGTCGGGGCCCAGAGGTCCCAGTTCGTTTTGGCCGGAGGGGCGTAGTTCGGATCGATCGCAGCCTTGGCCTCGTAGAAGCTTGCTGCCTCGGGAATCCAGTAGTGCTTGATCCGACCACCCTGAACAAGGTGGCGAGCAACGGCTTTCGGGCCGTAGAAACCGTCAGCCATGTACTCGCCTGCGAGGATCTGGTTGTAACGGTCGTAGTACGCGTCGACCGCACCGAGGTCGGCGGCGACCTGGCCCGTGTCGTGGTTCAGCATGATCGTTGAACCTGGAGCGAGACCGTTTGCACGCCAATAGGCGAGAACGACCGGAGCGTCCTGCTCGGCACCAGCTGCGCCGGTAAATTTTCGATCCTCGTACCACTCGTCGTTGGCGATGAAGTCGAGACCAGCCCGGAGAATGGCCTGCAGTTCCCCCTGCTGGAGAAGCTTGTGCTTGTTGCGGTTGTGTGACGAATGATTCACGTCGGTGGCAGCACCAGCCGAGTAGCGAACCTGGAAGACGGCGCCCTTCTCCTTCGCGAGGTTGGAGTCGACGCGCTTTGCGGAGTCAATTCCTTTTGCTCCTACCGCTGCACCCATGGCCTTTCCTCCCGCTGAACGACCACAACTTCGTTACCTCACGTGTCCTCAACGCACAGGCTCGGGAGTAACCGCTCGTTTCCATAATGGCTCGCGTGATTGGTTAAGTACAGAAATTCGAGCACCAGCGTAGGGCTGCCCACAGCAGCCGGCCCCGTCACCTTGACGATGTCAGACCCGCAGTCGGGATACGGCTCCTCCCCGGCTGGGTTCGTGCCCGGGTCGATGCAGTTGACATAACTTTGCCGGCCGGGCGGTGAGCAGCCCGTACACCGACCGGTCAACTACGGAACACAACCCTCAACACAGCCAGCCACGCCGCACCGCTTCCGCCCCGGCAGCAAATCGGCTGGATACCCCCAACCGCTGCAGCAGGCGGGCGGTGCGCCTGCGAACCTGCCGGTCGGAGATTCCGAGCAGTCGGGCGATGGCCTCATCGGTGCTGCCCGCCGCCATTCGCTCGAGCAGGTTCCGCTCGTCACGCGTCGGGTTGTCCGGCATGGCGCGGGTGCAGGCGGCCCAGGTCGCCTCGAAAAGGCAGAGCAGTCCCTGCACCAGCACCGGTTCCTCGACCACCATGGCCACGCTCCGGCCTGCGGTGCTCTGCCTGGCCGCGACGGCGACCGCCCTGTCGATGATGATCATCCGGCATGGCAAAGGATCCGGGCTGCGCCGCACCGTGACGCTGCCGTATTCGCCGGCTGACCCGCTTTCGACGACCAGTCGGGTCGGGATTGCGCGAGGCTGTGCCCGGTCAGGCTGTGTGCCGGTGCGCGGCTGGAGTGCGCAGATGCTGTGCCGCGCCGAGCCGGACAACTGCTCCACGCGTTCGCGGATCCCGCTCGGACCCTCGATCACCTCGATGCCACCGAGCGGCGCCGGCGTCGGGTCGATCGGCTCGCGCAACGACGCTGGCTCCCATAGCCGCACCGGTTCTCCAGTCGGCCAGCGGGCCTGGCTGGAAGGTAACCAGCCTCCTTTCGGAAACTGGCCCTGATGCCGATCCACCGCCACCCATCATCACCCCCGCACGACCGTCCACAGTTGACCGCTTTCAGCGACGATGCCAAATTCACGCCGGCATCCGGTGCACTGCTCGTATTGTTCCCAACCCAGCCGGAAAAGTCATCAAACCGTTTTGTGGCTGTAATTGGCACGTCGGCTCAGCATTGTCCGACGAATGCGCAGGACGGCGTCGGCTTCTGCGATGGCTCGAACGTCCGGTTCCGGACATCGTCGCCGGCAGGCTTTCGATGTCAGGTCCGGTGCCGGACATCGAGCTTGGAACCCGTCGAGGCACGGCTCAGCATGAGCTGACTGGTGCTCCCCCAGCCACAAATCGGCGATGGCCGGTTCGTGACTGGCGCACACCGCGCCTCGAGAAAGGTCACTCCATGTCGAATAGCTCTGCCCGCTCGCGTTCCGCCGGCTATCTCGCCATTCCGTACGGCAGTTACCCCGGGAGTCGCACGGTCGACCAGTGCGATGACTTCCACGGCACCGAGGTGGCCGATCCGTACCGCTGGCTGGAGGACCAGACTTCCACCGAGGTGACCGACTGGGTGCGGGCGCAGGCCGAGCTGACCGAGGCCTATCTGGGCAAGCTGCCAGGCCGCGGAGCCTTGGCCAAGCGGCTCGCTGCGCTCTCCGCGCTGCCCACTTGCACCGTGCCCCGGCTGGAGAATGGCCGTTGGTTCCGGCAGACCAACGACGGCCGGCAGCAGCAGGCGGTCTACCGGGTGGCCGACCAGCCGATGGGCGAGGGCCGCGTGCTGATCGACCCGAACGAGGTCAGCCCGGACGGCACCACCGCGCTCGCCGCCGTGGTGCCGGCACCCAACGGACGGCTCGTCGCCTGGTCCTACCAGGAGCTCGGGTCGGACTGGTGCAGCTGGCGGATCCGCGAGGTCGAGACGGGCGAGGATCTGGCCGACGAGCTGCCTTGGGGCAAGTTCGTCGAACCGGTCTGGCTGGGCGACTCCTCGGCCTTCGTCTACGCGATCTACCCGGCGGCCGATGAACAGGACATCTACTCTTCGGCCAGCCAGGCGCCGAAGCTGCTGCTGCACCGGGTCGGCACCGCGCAGTCCGCCGATCGGGTGCTGTTCCACCGGCCCGAGGTCAACTGCTGGCCCTCGGTGGACGCCGAGCATGGCTACCTGGTCGCGATCATGGACGACTGGCAGGCCGACACTCGTGCGATCTGGATTCAGGATCTGAACGACCCGGCCGACGAGCTGCACGAGCTGGTGGCGGCATCGCAGGCACAGTGGGAGTACGTCGGCGCCATCGAGCGCGGGCTGATCCTTCGTACCGACTTCGAGGCCGAGCGAATCAGGCTGGTGCTGGTGGACCGCACGACCGGGCAGCTCAGCACGCTGGTCGCCGAGCGGGAGGCGCTGATGCTGCTGGCTGACACCGCCGCCGGCCGGTTGATCATCAGCTGGCTGGCCGATGCCCGCTCCGAGGTCACCGTGCACGACCTGGACGGCCAGCAGATAGGCAGTATCGAGCTGCCCGGGATGGGCACGGTGGACAGGGTCTGCGCCAACGACGGCAGCTCGCTGGTGCATCTCAATTTCACGTCCTTCGGCACGGCCGGCCAGGTGCTGGCACACGACCTGGACACCGGCCAGACCCAGACGGTGTTCGCCGCCGCACCGGCCGAACCAGGCCCGGAACTGGTCACCGACCAGATCTGGGTCACCTCGGCCGACGGCACCCGGTTGCCGGCCTTCGTGGTGCACCGGGCCGACGTCACGCCCGACAGCGGCCCGCACCCGGCCGTGCTCTACGGCTACGGCGGGTTCTACGCCCCGGTGTCACCGAAGTACTCGCCGGCCATCGTCGCCTTCGTCCAGGCTGGTGGGGTCTGGGTGGTCGCCAACCTGCGCGGCGGCGGTGAGTACGGCTCGGCCTGGCACGATGCCGGCCGCCTGTCCAACAAGCAAAACGTCTTCGACGACGCCATAGCCACCGCGGAGCAGTTGGTCGCCGAGGGCTGGACGAGCACCGATCGGCTGGCGGTCTTCGGCGGCTCGAACGGCGGCCTGCTGGTCGGCGCGCTGCTTACCCAACGCCCGGACTTGTTCGCCGCCGCGGTGCCGGACGTCGCCGTGCTGGACATGTTGCGCTACGAGCAGTTCACCATCGGCAAGTTCTGCGCACCCGAATACGGTGTCGCAGCCCGGAGCAAGGAGGAGTTCGACGTGCTCTACGCCTACTCCCCCTACCACCGGCTGGCTGCGGGCGTCGACTACCCACCGGTGCTGCTGATGACCTCCGACCACGACGACCGGGTGGTGCCGGCGCACAGCTTCAAGTTCGCCGCCCGGCTGCAGGCGGTCAACCCGGACGGCCTCTGCCTGCTCCGGGTGAACCACGGCGCCGGCCACGGGCTTGGCATGTCCCGCGCCACACTGCTGGCCGAACGCATCGACATGCTGACCTTTATCGCCGCGCACACCGGCCTGGCACTGGATTGAGGTTCAGGCTCACGCTTGGCCCCGCTTCGGTTGTAGCATCCGGATCCGTGGGCCTTGCCAGCGAACTCGGCTATCGGTACCCCGAGGCGAACCGACTTCAACGGCTTGTGCAGTGGTTTGCGTCAAGCCGGCTCGGTGCATGGCTGACGCCGAAAACCCTTGTGCCACTGGACCGATGGACAACCCGGCTCACCCATGGCCGCGTGAGTCTGCCGCTGGTCTTGGCAGCCCTGCCGGTGATCACGCTGGTGACCACCGGCCGCAAGAGCGGTCTGCCACGCCACCAACATCTCCTCGCCATTCCCCACCAGGGCGACCTCGCGCTCATCGGAACGAACTTCGGTCAACCCGCTGTTCCAGCCTGGGCATTGAATCTCGAGGTAAACCCGAACGCGATCGTGTCCTACCGCGGGCTCACCCGGAAAGTCTCCGCCCTGCCTGCGACGCCAGCCGAGCGCACCGACATCCTCGCGACCGCGGCCATGAAGTTCCCCGGCGCCGCCCACTATGAGCAACGTCTTGCAGGTCGCCGGTCGCTTCCAGTCGTTGTCCTACAGGCGGCCACGGACTAGCTACCTGCTCGCGGTCACCTCGAGCCCTCCCCCACGCCGCAGCATCAGATCATGGAAGTCTCCGGTCGAGCGTCCCCCGCGCTCATTCCAGCTGAGGAGGCTCGACATGAGACGTACCCGTACCCCACTCCACACCGGCGCCGCAGTCCTTGCGGTAAGCACCCTGACGGTAGGCGCCCTGCTGAACGCTCCAGCCACGCAGGCTGCTCCGCCGGCAACCGCTCCCCCGTCACCGGCCACCCTCAACGCCACCGTCCACACGCTCGACACCGCTCGTGTCCCGGGCGCCGCGTGGGCGATCGACTCGCGGACCCACCAGGTCGTCGTGTCCCTCGACCAGAGCGTCACCGGTGCCAAGCTCGCCAGGGTCAGCGCCGTGGTCTCCGCACTCGGCGCCGCGGTCCGTACCGAGCAGGTGGCCGGCGCCATCCGCACGTACATCGCCGGTGGCGACGCGATCTATGGCGGTCAGTACCGCTGTTCGCTCGGCTTCAACGTGCGAAACAGCGCTGGCCAGTACTACTTCCTGACCGCCGGTCACTGCGGCAACGTCGCATCGACCTGGTATGCCAATTCCGCGCACACCACGGTGCTCGGCACGACTGCCGGCAGCAGCTTCCCGGGCAACGACTACGCGATCGTGCGATACACCAACACCGCCGTCGCCCACCCCGGCACGGTCGACCTGTACAACGGCACCAGCCAGGACATCACCTCGGCCGGCACTGCGTATGTCGGCGAATCGGTCTGCCGCAGCGGTGGTACCACCGGCGTGCACTGCGGCACCGTGACGGCGATCAACGCCACCGTCAACTACGCCGAGGGCACCGTCACCGGCCTGATCAAGACCAACATCTGCTCCGAGGGCGGCGACTCGGGCGGCACGCTGTATGACGGCACCACGGCACTCGGCGTGGCCTCGGGCGGCAGCGGCAACTGCACCAGCGGCGGAACGACCTACTTTCAGCCGATCACCGAGGCGCTGTCGGCGTACCAGGTCTCCGTCTACTGAGCCCCGATAGGGCGCTACTGATCGTCGGGGCCGAGTGCGACGAGCTCGTCGTCTGCGTTGTAGGTGAGGATCGTTTCACAACGCTCGCGGGCCCAGGCGATCACCTGCTCCCGTGTTCCGCGGAACTCTTCGATGAGCTTCCTATCGCCCCATACCGCTACCCAGGAGCCTTTCAGGCGGCTGTACGCGATGACTATCGACGGACCCTCGTCCTCGCCGAGGTGGCCAGGTTCGACGGCCCAGTGGGACTCGTCCGGCGGCATGTAGTCGGCGTAGCGCATGGAGTCTCCCCCCGATCGGATCAGTAGCGCCAAGCCGACCCGGATGCATCACCGGGCAGACCCGGCGAGTGCTCGAGGCGCTGGCAACCACGAATCCGATGGCGCCGGTCATCGGCCGCTGATGCCCTACTGAGGAATCACGATGAGCTAGTTGTCGTCTGGTCCCAGCTGCACCATGGGCGCCGTGTAGTCGATGGGATCGGCGCAGATGCGGATGTTGTCGCAGCGTTCGCGGGCCCAAGCGATGGCTTCCGCGCGGGTGCCTTCGAAGTCGCCGAGGAGACTGATTTTGTCGGTCCAGACTGCCCACCAGGCGTCGTGGAGGGAGCGGTAGCTGATGAGGATGAAGGGGTCTGAGCGCTTCCCCTCGCGATCGCGAACCTCTCTGGCGTGGTTGAACGTGTATCCCGGCGGCAGGTACATCGGGCGCGGAAACCAGGTCGAGTCCGGCATGGCGGGCTACCAGCGGTGTCCCCAGCCGGCGGTGTCCAAGGGTAGGTCACCGGCGATCGGGGGGAATCGGTAGCGGGCGAAGTCGCCGAGGCGGTTGGTGTGGGCTACGGGGCTGCGGACGTAGAGGTACCAGTAGCCCTCGTATCCGGGTGCTGACCAGTTGAACTGGTTGGCGAGGTTGTGGTCGTACATGGTGGTGTTGTAGTCGAAGTAGGTCCAGGTGAGGTCGCGGTTGGGGTAGACGTAGCTGTAGTGCTCGCTGGTCTCGTAAGTGTGGTAGAGGGGGCTGCCGCCGTGACGTGCGTAGGGTGAGCCGTTGAACATGGTCGCGGAGAAGCGCACATTGTGGACCATCTTGTCGACGGGGTTGAAGTACATCTTGCTCTGGGTGAAGCCGCCGTTGGTGGACCAGGTGATTCTGGCCTTGATGGAGCCGATGGTGTAGCGGGCGTACCAGGTGTTCCAGCCGTAATAGATGGTGCCGCGCCAGTTGGTGTCCTCAGCACTGGATTGCCCGTAGCAGCGGAACAGGATGTTGCACCAGCCGAACGCCGACGGGTCTTGGTCGGTCGAGCTGGTGTCCGGGACGGAGCAGGACCAGGGCCCCACGCGGCCGGTGTCGGGGGTGCACGGTGGGTCGTCGGTCGCGGTCAGGTCGGTCAGCTGGGCGGCGTCGACCGGAGGATCGGTGTCGGTGTCGGTGCCGGTTTGGTCGTAGTCCGCGTAGAGAGTGCCGAGGGCGGCGGGTTTGGTGATGTCCTGGGTGGCGCAGGTGTCGTCAGTGCCGTCCACGTCGGGGCAGCTGACGGCGTCGGCGCCGGTGGCGGTGAAGTCGCCGCTGGTGCTGGTGGTGCTGTTGCCGGCTGGGCTGGCGGCGGTGATCTGGGCGGCGTAGGCATGGGTGGGGTCGAGGCCGGTGAGGACGAAGTGGGTGCAGGTGGTGCAGTTGCCCAGTTGCAGCGGTGCGCTGGTGCTGGTGGTGGTGCGGTCCAGGATCGTGAAGGTGTAGCCGAGGGTGGGGGCGCCGTTGTCGGTGCCGGCGGTCCAGGTCAGGTCCGCCGAATGGTCCCCGGCGGTGACCGCCAGGTCGGTGGGTGCCGTGGGCGGGCCGCCGATGTTGAAGGTGTAGGTGTTGGTCGGCGAGGCGACTCCGTAGCGGTCGGTCGCCACCACGGCGAGGTTGTGCTCGCCTGGTGTGGTGGGCGGTGTCAGGGTGATGGTGGGCCCGGTGACGGTGGTCGGTGGGTCGTCGTCGAGGTGGTAGCTGTACCGGGTGGCTGGGGTTCCGGTTCCGCTGTCGGTGATGGTGAAGGTGGCCGGTCCGCCGCCGGCGGGGGTCCAGCTGTGGGCGGGGTGGTCGCTGGACTCAACGACCGGGATGCCGGGTCCGGGGTCGGCGAACCAGCCCTGCACGTCGATCACCAGATCGACCGGGGCCGATCCGCCGTTGCGGACGGTGATGCCGCCGTCGGCGGCCGGGGCGATGATGGCCAGATCGGTGCGGTAGACGTTGTCGGCGGTGTAGTTGACGTTCGAGGTGGCCGGCTCGGACTGCCCGGCCGGCCACAACCGCAGGTAGCCACCGGCAGCACCGACCGGGTGCACGGTGCGCAGATTCAGCGCCACCGCACCCAGACCATCGGCCACCGCCGGGATACCGGCCACCCCGGCCACACTGAGCGTGGTGACCGAGTTGCCGGCCAGCGTCCGCACCGGCGCGACCCGGGTATCGAGCAGGTGCACCGCCGCCGGGGTGAACGTCGCGGTCGAGGTGGCGGCGGTGAAGTAGCCCTGGATATCGATGGCCAGATCCACCGGCCCACCCGCCCCGACCAGCACCGTGAACCGGCCATCGGGCGACAACGGGATCGCCACCGACTGCGCCGTGGTCGAGTCATCGAAGTCCAACGCACCCGTGCTCGGCGCCGACTGGTCGGCGGCGAAGGTACGCAGATAACCGATCGCGGACTGGTTGAGCACCGTGAGATTGGCATACACCACACTGGCATCGACCGGCACCCCCGCCAGGCCACCGGCCTGCACCGTCACCGCCGCCCCGCTGCTTACTCTGGCCTGCGCCACCCCGGTGCCGCCGCGGGTATCAGCCACCCGGACCTGATCGATGGCCACGAACCCGCCCGGCGCGGTCGCCGACCCGGCCGTGAAATACCCCTGCACATCAACGATCAGATTCACCGCATGATCGGCCAACACCCGCACCACCCCATCGGCATGCAACGCCACCAACGCGGTGTTGGAGACCGAGTCACCGGGGTTGAACACCAGCGCCGCCCCCGACGGCGTCACCACATCGCCCGCCGCCACACTGACCGCCCCGATCGTGCCCGCACCGACCACGGTCAGGGTCAGAGCCACCGCACTCACCCCCGACCCCGGAACCCCCGCCCGCCCCGCCACAGCCACCGACCGCACCCCACCAGCCGGCATCGGCGACGAAAACCCACCCGTGCCATTACGAGTATCAAGCAACCGACCCACCGCCGGCACGAACAAACCCCCCGCACCCACCACCGCATCCGCAGCCGCCAAACCAGACCGCGGCGACAAACCAACCTGCCCCGCAGACACCACACCCAACCCCAAAACCAGCACCAGAACCGCCCGCAACCCAACCAACCCACGCTTCAAGAAGGCACCTCACAGTCAGGACGGTCCGCCTCACCTCCAAGAGGGCAAGAAAGGGGCGGTGTGTCGGATGTCGGCAAATTAATACGACACCTCACAAACGGGTAGCTGGTATTAAATGAATAGCGGTTCTGTCGGGCAATGATGGGCAGTGTGCCTAGTCAAGATCGACCTGAGCGCTCAGCCCAAAGGTTCATCGATCGAATGGGCTGGCTCCATCAGTAGATGAGCATCAATAGACGAGCATCAGGATGATCGCGATGGTGATCGTCAGGGTGAGCGCCGCGGCGGTCACCGCCGGCATCCAGGTCCTGGGCAGCGGCTGGCCGGATCGGATCGCCCGGTCGACCTGCCGCCAGCGTCGATGGCTGTTGACGGCGAGGGTGAGGCTGAGACCGGCGAAGATCAGGCCTGCGGCCAGCCGCAACGGCTTGGGCCCGAAGTCGGGGACGAGTTGCACCACGGCGACCGCGGCGGCGAGCAGGGCCAATGAGGTGCGGATCCAGGCGAGGAAGGTGCGCTCGTTGGCCAGGGTGAAGCGGTAGTCCGGTTCGTCGTCCGACACCGCTTCAGGCTAGAGGCAGGTGGTCGGCTGGCAGTGGGTGACCGGCAGACGACACCCCGGCAACCCAGCGCCGGATTCTGCCGATCGCACACTGCGACTTCGCCGTCGGACCAGCCGGCACCGGAACGTGCCACTACGGTGCTGGCTATGTCCGAGCAGCCCACCGTGTCACTGCGTGCCCGCACCGATGACGACCTCGACGTCCTGTACCGCCTTGCCGCCGACCTGGACACCTGGGAGGAACGCAACCCCTGGCCCCCGGCTCCGCTGGCCAGGAAACGCTTCGACGCCCGGCTGGCGCGCCTGGAAGACGGCGATGCGACGGATGATCTGGTGAGCTTCGTGGTCGACGTCGATGGCACGGCCGTCGGCGGCGCGTCACTGTTCGGGTTCGACCCCTTCGCCCACCACGCCGAGGCCGGGATCGGCCTGCTGCCCGAGGCCCGGGGACGCGGCATCGGGACGGCAGCGATCGTCCAGCTCGTCGAGTTCGGCTTCGTGCGGCGCAACCTGTGCCGGATCCACCTCCAGGCGATCGCATCGAACACCGGCGCGATTCGCGCCTATGAGAAGGCCGGCTTCGCGGTCGAGGGACGGCGGCGCCAGCATGCCTGGGTCCGAGGCGGGTACGAGGACATCGTGCTGATGGGAATCCTGCGCTCGGACACCTCAGCCGTTCAGTAGGGCGTGCGACCGTAGCCGAAGGCGAACAGCGGTGTCTTGCCGTCGCCGGTGTTGATCGGCTCGTCGGTGACCGCCTTCGGCCAGCTCATCGGCAGCGTGCCGGTGTAGCCGCTGCCGAACAGGTTGTCGACCAGTCCCCCGCCCTCGGTGCCGGGCAACCAGGCCGAGACGAACGCGTTCGCCTTGGCGAGCTGGTCGGAGATGACCACCGGCCGGCCGGACTCCAGGATCGCGATGCACTTGGTGACCCGGGAGCAGATGTCGGACAGCGCCGCCGAGTTGTCGCTGCCGAAAGCCAGCGTTGAACTGTCACCCTGGCCCTCGGCGTACGGCGTCTCACCACCGACCCAGATGCCGATGTCGGCCTTGTAGTTGCCCTTGGTCCGGGTGCCCACGTTCGTCACCGTGATGCCGGTACCGGCGGTTTGCTGTTGCAGCGCCTGCCAGAATGTGGTTCCGCCGGTGGTGGTCGCCCCGCTGGCGCCCTGCCACGAGATCGACCAGCCGCCCATCTGGTTGCCGATGTTGTCGGCGCTCTTGCCGCCCACCACGATCTTGTACGTACCGGTCTTGGCCAGCGGCAGCACGCCGTCGTTCTTCAGCAATACCTGCGATTCGCGCACGGCCTGGCGAGCCACCGCCCGGTGCGCCGCCGAACCGACCCCGGCGGTGTAACTGCTGTCGGTGTACGGGGTGCTGAACAGGCTCAGCGCGAACTTCGCGGTCAGGATCCTCGTCACCGCATCGTCCACCCGCGACAGCGGAATCTGGCCGCCGTTCACTCCGGCCACGATCGCGTTGATGGTGTCGACGTAGACGTCCGGAACCATGATCATGTCGATGCCGGCGTTCACGGCGTGCGCCACCTGGGCGGCATAGGTGGTGTCCGGCAGTTGCTTCACGCCGGCCCAGTCGCTGACCACGAAGCCGCCGAAGTGCTGCGCGCCCTTGAGCTTGTCGGTGATCAGGTAGGAGTTCCCGTGGTTCTTCACGCCGTTCCAGCTGGAATAGCTGACCATCGCCGAGCCGACCCCGGCCGCGATCGCCTGGGTGTACGGCGGGACGGAGATGGCGTCCAGTTCGGCCTCGGAGATCCGGGCATCGCCCTGGTCGATCAGGTAGCCGCTGCTGCCGGTGCCGTAGCTGGTGGCGCCGTCGCCGACCCAGTGCTTGGCCGTCGCCAGCACCGACGTCGCACCGAGGCTGCTGCCCTGCAGCCCGGTGACCGCGGCGCCGGCCAGCGCGTTGCCGATCGACGGGTCCTCGCCGAAGCTCTCGTAGGTGCGGCCCCACCGGTCATCGCGGGCGACGCACAGGCACGGCGCGAAGGCCCAGCGGATGCCGCTGCCCAGCACCTCCTGCCGGGTCACGTCCTCGACCTGCTGAACCAGCGCGGCGTCGCGGGTGGCACCGAGGCCGATGTTGTGCGGAAACACCACCGCACCGGTGATGTTGTTGTTGCCGTGCACCGCGTCGATGCCGTACAGCAGCGGAATGCCCAGCCGGGACTTGAGCGCGTAGCCCTGGAAGTCGTCGACCATCGCCTTCCACTGGGTGGCGGTGCCGCCGGCGCCGTTCGGGCCGCCACCGCCGCCGCTGAGCAGCGAGCCCAGGCCGTAGGTGGTGATGTCGGTCTTGCTCTTGAGCGAGGTCCAGGACGCCTGGGTCATCTGGCCCGCCTTCTCGGCCAGCGTCATCTTCGACAGGCAATCCGCCGGCGAGGTGCAGGCGCCGGCGGCCTGCGCGGGCCGCACGGCAGTGCCGGCCAGTAGGCCGGCTGCCAGCAGCACCGCGGCTGCCCCGATGCCAAGGCGCCCGACGCGACGAGGACCGAATCCGGATCTGGACATGACGCTCCGATCGCTGGCTCATCCGGCAGGTTGTGCCGGAAACAGTCGTGCCGGAAACGGCCGGGCGGGACAGTTCGGCAGATACCGGAACGCTGATCCCTAGAACGTAGGGTGACCGTCGGTAGCCGTCAACTGCGCGCACCGCTGGAAGTCACGCGGCGACTGGCGCCGCTCCAGCCGGGTACGCAGGATCGAGCTCGCCAGCTCCGAGCGGTCGGCGCGGGCCGCACAGAAGATCAACGTCTCTTCGACGATCTCGCGCTGCGCGGCGCTGCCACCGAGTCGCTCGATCCCCGATAGCGCCAGCAGGCTGTCGGTGGCCCGGTCGGCGTCGCCATGGACCAACTGCACGAGCGCATCGGCCAGCGGCGCGACGGTCTCGGTAAAGGCGGGCTCCGACCGGCCGGCGGCGTGCCGGCGCAGCCGGGCCAGGCCGGCGCAGTCCCCCGCCGCCGCCAGCGCGACGGCGGCGTGCAATGCCAGGAACGGTGTCGGCGGGTCGGCGAGCAGGGTGGCCGGAACGGTGGCCAGCGCCGGAGCGACGTCGACACTCGACCAGGCGCCGGAGGTGTAACCACGCCACAGCAGCGACACCGAATCCACCAGTGCCCGAACCCCGGACGCCATCGGCGGCGCCAACTGGCTGGCATAGCGGGCCAGCGCGGCCTGGTCGTTGCCCAGTGCCAGCTCGTGCAGCGCCGCGTGCCAGGAGAAGTGCGCCCGGTGCGAGGCGCGGGCGCCACAGGTGGCGATCCAGCCGTCCAGCCAGGCAAGCCCGGCGCGGTGCTCGCCGCGCTCGTAGTGCACGTGGGCGCGCGCGTGCACGGCGTGCCCGGCGGCCGGCTCGTCGGCCAGCGCCAGGTTCGCCAGCACCAGCGCCTCGTCGAAGCGTCCCTGGTCCTGGCGCACAAAGGCCAGCATGCCGCGGTGCCACCAGTCCGATCCGTAGGCCGGTGCGAGGTTCTCCACGAGGGTCCAGGCCTCGGCCGGGAGTTCGGTGGTGCCGCCGAAGGCGATCGTCGGCACGGCGATGCTCACCGCGAGCGCGTCCTCCGGATAGGCCTGCAGGTAGGCGAGCAGGCCGGCGGCCGATCCGGCGCCGGGTTCGCGCACCCGCGCGGTGGCCACCTCGATGAAGTGCCGCTCTCGATCGTCGGCATGGCCGGCGGCGCGCTCGGCAGCCGCCAGCGAGGACTCGACGTCGACCTCGGCGCCCCATTCGACGCCGAGCAGGGCCAGTACCGCATGTCCCAACGCGAACTGCGGGTCGGCCGCGACCGCGTCGGCGACCAGCCGCTCCGCACCGGACTGGACCCGCAGGATCCG
>JAVEEO010000193.1 GCA_030840415.1 Pseudonocardiales bacterium
GTGCTGCGGCTGTGCGCCGAGCAGGGCCAGCCGGTGGTGGTGCAGGGCGGCATGACCGGGCTGGTGTCCGGCGGCGTGCCCGGCCCGGAGGAACTGGTGCTGTCCACCGAACGGTTGGACGGTATCGGCGAGATCGACCAGGCCGCCGGCACGGTCACCGCCGGTGCCGGCGTGACGCTGGCCGACCTGCAGGACGAGGCCGGCCGGCACGGGCTGATCGTCCCGATCGACCTGGCGTCCAAGGGCACCGCCACCATCGGTGGCTGCGTGGCGACCAATGCCGGCGGGGTGAACGTGGTCGGCTACGGCATGACCCGCCAGCACGTCCGGTCGCTGCAGGTGGCGCTGGCCGACGGCCGGCTGCTGGAGCTGTCCACCTCGCTGGTCAAGGACAACGCCGGCTTCGACCTCAAGCAGCTGTTCATCGGCAGCGAGGGCACCCTCGGGGTGGTGACGGCAGCCACCCTCGCGCTGCGCCAGGCGCCCCGGACCAGGACCGGCGCGTTCTGCGCGGTGGCCGACGTGGCCGGCGCGCTGGAACTGCTGACCGCGATCAAGGCCCAGCTGCCCGGCATGCTGACCGCCTTCGAGGTGGTCTGGGCCGACGCCTACGCGGTGCTCGACGGGCTGGACCTGCGGCTGCCGCTGCCGACCGGGCATCCGATCTACGTGCTGGCCGAGGTGCAGGGTGGCCGCCCGGACGCCGACGCCGAGGCGTTCCTGTCCTGCCTGGCCGGCGTCGAGCACCTGCTGCTGGACTCGGCGGTGGCTACCACGGCGGCCGAGCTGGCGGTGTTCTGGCAGGCCCGCGAACGGATCCCGGGCGAGATCCTGCGGATGCAGCCGCTGTTCGGCTTCGACGTCAGCGTGCCGGGCCGGGCCCTGCAGGACTGCCTGGAGCAGATGCGCGCCGAGCTGGTCCGGCAGTGGCCACAGGTCAAGCTGCTGGTGTTCGGGCACCTGGGGGACGACAACGTCCACATCGCGGTGGTGACCGGCGAGCAGACCCGCGAGCGCAAGGCCGAGGTCGAGCACATCGTCTACCGGTGCGTGGCCCGCAGCTCCGGCTCGATCTCGGCAGAGCACGGGATCGGCTTCGAGAAGCAGCCCTACCTCGGCTACACCCGCTCGCCGGACGAGGTGGAGCTGATGCGGTCGCTGAAGGCGCTGCTGGACCCGACCGGCATCCTGAATCGGGGACGGGTGCTGCCTTGGCAATGAGCGAGGATCGCGGCAAACGCTGGCAGGCGAGGACGGCGGCCGCCGCACCCGAGGCCCGACCCCAGTCCCAGAGGAGCATCGATGGTTCGCATCGCTAACCCCACCGGCACGGCCCCCGCGGAGTCGGTGTTCGTCCGGATCCCGGCGGCCGCGGCCCGCCACGGCGCGGTCAACCTGGCCCAGGGCGTGTTCGACCACGGGCCGCCGGCGGAGGTGCTGGCGGCGCTGGCGGCGGTCGGCCAGGCCGGCGAGCACCAGTACGCGCCCAGCGCCGGGCACCCGCTGCTGCGCGCGGCGCTGGCCCGCCGGTACGGCCCGCTGGATCCGGACACCGAGGTCACGGTGTGCGCCGGGGCGACCGAGGCCTACTACAGCACGATCGCGGCGCTGATCGGCCCGGGCGACGAGGCGATCGTGGTGGAGCCGGCCTACGAGCAGTACGCCCCGGTCATCGCCGGACTCGGCGGCATTGTCCGGGCGATCCGGCTGACCGGTTCAACGGACCGGCTGGACGCCGCCGCGCTGGCCGCGGTGACGTCCCCGGCCACCCGGCTGATCGTGGTCAACAGCCCGTGGAACCCGTTCGGGCGCTCGCTGGACGAGCAGGAGTGGCGCGCGGTGACCGAGCTGACCGAGCGGGGGATCGTGGTGGTCTCCGACGAGACCTACGAGCACCTCAACCTCGACGGCCGCCCGCACCGCAGCGTGCTGGACCTGGTGGCAGATCCCGAGCTGCGGGTCAAGATCTCCTCGGCGTCGAAGACCCTGGCCGTCACCGGCTGGCGGGTCGGGTGGGCGATCGCCGGCCCCGGCCTGACCCGCCGGATCCGGGCCGCCCACCAGTTCGTCACGTTCTGCCCGCCGACGCCGTTGCAGTTGGCGGTCGCCCGGGTACTGGACGGCCCGGACTTCGACAACCTGGTGGTGGGCACCGCGGCCGGGATGGCCCAGCGGGTGCACTCCTTCGTCGACACGCTGACCGGGCTGGGCCTGCCGGCGAGCACGCCCGACAGTGGCTTCTACGTGATCGCCGACGTCGGCGAGGACGCCACCGACTGGTGTGAGCGGATGGTGCTGGACCAGGGCGTGGCCGGCCTGCCGCTGTCGGTGTTCTACACCGAGGTGGTGCCCGAGGTGGCGAACCTGGTGCGCTTCGCGCTGTGCAAGCAGCCGGCCACGCTCACCGAGGCCAGCCGCCGGTTGCGGTCCCGGCTCGACCCAGGGGCCACCGGATGACCGTGGTGCTGATCGCCGGCGGTTTCGGCTCGCTCGGCACCGCGATCGCCGGACGGGCCGAGCAGGCCGGGGCGAGCGTGGTGCGGACCGGCCGCCGTCCCGGGGCCGGCGGGTTGGCCCACGACGTGCGCGAGGAGGCCGACTGGCGGCGGGTGGTCGACACCGTGCTGGAGCGGCACGGCCGCCTCGACGTGCTGGTCAACGCCGCCGGCGGGCTGGGCGACACCCCACAGGACGTGCTGTCGGCCACCCCGCAGGCCTGGCACGAACTGCTCGACAGCCACGTGGTCGGATCCTGGCTGGGCTGTCGCGAGCTGATCGGCCGGGCCTGGTCGCACCCGGTCTCGATCGTGAACCTGTCCTCGACCGCCGGCCAGTTGGCCACCCCGTCGATGGTCGCCTACGGGGCGATGAAGGCCGCCGTGCAGCACCTGACCACCTCGGTCGCGCTGTACTGCGCCCGGGCCGGCCTGCCGATCCGGTGCAACGCGGTGGCGCCCGCCCTGGTGGACGGCGGCATCCGCGACGACGTGTTGGCCACGGTGGCCGCCGACCGGGACGACGCGCTGACCCGCTACCTGTCCCGGGTGCCCAGCGGCCGGCTGGTCGACCCGGCCGAGGTCGCCGACACTGTCTGGCACCTGGCCGTCGGCGGTGGCCCCTCGCTGACCGGCCAGGTGGTCACGGTGGCCGGCGGCCTCGGGCTGTCCTAGCAAAGCCCGGTTGGCCTGGACGAAAGAGCACCGGCCCGCAGCTGCCAGGGCAACTGCGGGCCGGTGCTCGTCGTTCAGCGGCCGATCATGGCACCGGCCGCCGGACAGCGCGGTCGGTGCGCTCGATCAGTAGCGGTAGTGGTCGGACTTGAACGGGCCCTCGACGTCGACGCCGAGGTACTCGGCCTGCACCTTGGTCAGCTCGGTCAGGTGCGCACCGACTGCCTCCAGGTGCAGCCGGGCGACCTTCTCGTCCAGGTGCTTGGGCAGCACGTAGACCTGGTTGTCGTACTCGCCCTGCTTGGTGTAGAGCTCGATCTGGGCCATGGTCTGGTTGGTGAACGAGTTCGACATCACGAAGCTCGGGTGACCGGTGGCGTTGCCCAGGTTGAGCAGCCGGCCCTCGGACAGCACGATGATCGCGTGGCCGTCCGGGAAGGTCCACTCGTGCACCTGGGGCTTGATCTCGGTCTTCTTGATGCCGGGAACCCGGGCCAGGCCGGCCATGTCGATCTCGGTATCGAAGTGGCCGACGTTGCCGACGATGGCGTTGTGCTTCATCTTGGCCATGTGGTCGACCATGATGATGTCGCGGCCACCGGTGGTGGTGATGAAGATGTCGGCCTCGGACACCACGTCCTCGACCCGGACGACCTGCAGGCCGTCCATGGCCGCCTGCAGCGCGCAGATCGGGTCGATCTCGGTCACCACGACGCGGGCGCCCTGGCCGCGCAGCGAGTCGACCGCGCCCTTGCCGACGTCGCCGTAGCCGCAGATGACGGCGAGCTTGCCGGCCAGCATGACGTCGGTGCCACGGTTGATGCCGTCGACGAGGGAGTGCCGGATGCCGTACTTGTTGTCGAACTTGGACTTGGTCACCGAGTCGTTGACGTTGATGGCCGGGAACAGCAGTTGGCCGTCGGCGGCGAGCTTGTAGAGCCGCTTGACGCCGTTGGTGGTCTCCTCGGTGACGCCCTTGATCTCGGCCGCGACCCGGGTGAAGCGCTGCTTGTCCCGGGCCAGGCTGTCGGTGAGGGTCTTGAGGATCTGCTGCAGTTCCTCGTGGTCGTCCTCCGACGGCTGCGGAACGGCGCCGGCGGCCTCGTACTCGACGCCCTTGTGCACCAGCAGGGTGGCGTCGCCGCCGTCGTCGACCATCATGTTCGGGCCGCGGCCGTTACCGAAGTCGAACAGCTGGTCGGTGCACCACCAGTACTCGGCCAGCGTCTCGCCCTTCCAGGCGAAGACGGGGGTGCCGGAAGGCTGCTCGGGGGTGCCGTTCGGGCCCACCACGACGGCGGCCGCAGCCTCGTCCTGGGTGGAGAAGATGTTGCAGGACACCCAGCGGACCTCGGCGCCGAGCGCGACCAGGGTCTCGATCAGCACCGCGGTCTGGATGGTCATGTGCAGCGAACCCGCGATGCGGGCACCAGCCAGCGGCTGCGCGTCGGCGTACTCCTTGCGGATGGCCATCAGGCCGGGCATCTCGTGTTCGGCCAGCCGCATCTGGTGGCGGCCGTACTCCGCGAGCGAGATGTCGGCGATCGCGAAGTCCATACCGTTACGGTTCTGCAGTCGTGTGCTCATGGTTCCTTCCGGAGAGGAGGTGGTGGCCGGCGGTTTCCCGATCAGCGGGGGACGGCCCGGTCGATGACAACGTGTCGAGGAGGACGAACAAAGGGCACCTCCTCATGGGAGGCGCCCGTGTCGTGATCACGGATCGAGCGTGGCGGATTCAGCATCCGTCGCAGCGCCTCTCGACCTGGACCGCGCCACGTTCGGCGCGCCCCTACTTTAACACGGCGACGCGGCTGGACAATTGTTCGAGCATGCGGCCGGAGCACCCCGGGACCGAGCACGGATCAGGACGCGGGGGTGCGCAGGTGCGGGCACTGGTGGTCGAGCAGGGGTACAGCCGGGGCGCGCTGGCAGCGGTCCGGGCCCTGGACCAGGCCGGCTGGCAGGTGGGGGTGGGCGCGCCGGGCGGCCGTGGCCTGGCCGCGGCCTCGCGGTCCTGTGCCCGCCGGCACCCGGTGCCGGCCGCCCATGCCGACCAGCCGGCGTTCCTGGCCGCGGTGGCCCGGGCGGTGCGCGAGGGCGGCTACCAGGTGGTCTTCGGCGCCGGCGAGGCCGAGGTGCTCACCCTGTCCGAGCACCGGGACGCGGTGCCGGCGGTGGTGCCGCACGCCGACCACGCCGCGGTGCTGAACGCCCTGGACAAGGCCCGGCTGGCCGAGGCCGCGGTAGCCGCCGGCTTCGAGGTGCCCCGGGTGCTCTCGCCCGGCACCCTCACCGACGAGTCCCGCCCGGTGGTGGTCAAGGCGCGGCTGCACGCCCGGCCCGGGCATGCCGGGTCGCCGCCCCGGATCGACACCACCGTGGTGGTCGGCGCCACCGCCACCCGCCGCCGGGTCGCCGAGATCGCCGCCCTGGGCGGCGAGGCCCAGGTGCAGGAGTTCGTCGCCGGCCGGCTGGTGGCCTACGCGGCCGTCACCACCGCCGACGGCCGGGTCGTCGCGCAGTCGCTGCAGGTCGCCTCCCGGGTCTGGCCGCCCGGCGCCGGGGCCAGCTGCCGGGCGGTCAGCGTGCCGGTCGAGGCCGGGCTGGCCGAGCGCGCCGTGGCCCTGCTCGCCGCCCTGGGCTGGTTCGGTCTGGCCGAACTGCAGTTCCTGGTGCCCGAGGACGGCCGGCCCCGACTGATCGACCTGAACGGCCGGTTCTACGGCTCGCTGGCGCTGGCGGTGGCCGCCGGGGCGAACCTGCCGGCGGCCTGGGCGGCACTGGCCACCGGCCGGCTCGCTGCCAGTGAGCCGGCACCGGTCACCGCCGCCGCCGGGGTGCGCTACTGCTGGTGGGAGGGCGAGCTGCGCCGGGCGGTGCGTGAGCGCCGCGGCGGCCTGGTCCGGGACCTGGCCGGGGCGCTGGGTGCCGGCATCGGCGCGGTGCACAGCATCGGGCGCTGGCGCGACCCGGCACCGGCCGTGGTGCAGCTGCGGCGGTTGCTCGCCGACCGCTGAGCAACCCCCAACGCCCGCGGACCAGGGATAATGGGCGGTGACGAGGGAGTTGATGCCATGCGCGGCGACAGCGTGGAGATCGTTATCGATACCGGCGAGGGCAGCCGGACCTACACCATCACCGCCACCCGGGCCGGCCGCCGGGTCGAGGTCAGCCATGGCCGCGGCCTGGTCGAGGTCACCGAGGTCACCCGCGGCGGCACTCCGGTACGGACCGCCCGGTTCATGAGCGGCCGGGTGATCGCGGTGGTGGAGCACCCCGCCGCCGACGCGGCACTGTCCGACGACTCGTCGGTCACCCCGCTGCACCGTCCCGCCTAGGCCTGGCGCGCCCCACCTCCAGCAGCCGCACGGCGGTAACCAGCGGCAGCCGGGTAATCGGATGACAGCGCCAGCACAATGGTGATCATGGAACAGATCGACAAGCGGCTGATGAACTGGGCCTCGATCCTCGACGACGCCACCCGGGCGCAGGCGATCGCCACCAGCCGGATGCCCTTCATCTTTCCGCACCTGGCCCTGATGCCGGACGCGCATCTGGGCAAGGGCGCGACCGTCGGCTCGGTGATCCCGACACTCGGCGCGATCATGCCGGCCGCGGTGGGCGTCGACATCGGCTGCGGCATGATCGCGGTCCGGACCCAGTACCGCGGCGCGGAGCTGCCGGCCGACCGCGATGCGCTGCATGCCGCGATCAGCGCGGCGGTGCCGCTATCGGCGGGCAAGTACAACACCTCGATCACTCCCACCGCCGAGCCCCGGATCGCCGAGCTGGCGGAACTGGCCGGCGCCGACCAGGCCGGCGAAGTCAGCCCGAACTGGCGACTGCAGCTGGGCAGCCTGGGCTCGGGCAACCACTTTCTCGAGGTGAGCCTGGACGAGGCCGACCAGGTTTGGCTGTTCCTGCACTCCGGCTCGCGCGGGGTGGGCAACAAGCTGGCCGTCAAGCACATCGGTATCGCCCAGGAGCAGTGCCGGCGGCGGTTCGTGCGGCTGCCGGACCGGGATCTGGCCTACCTGGTCGAGGGCGAACCGGAGTTCGAGGCCTACCTGCAGGCGTTGCGCTGGGCGCAGCGGTTCGCCTACCTCAACCGCGAGGAGATGATGGACCGGGTGGTGGGTGCCTTCGAGCGCTGGCACGGGCCGGTGCAGCGGCTGGAGTCGGTCAACTGCCATCACAACTACACCGAGCAGGAAACCCATTTCGGCAAGCTGGTGTGGCTCTCGCGCAAGGGTGCCATCTCGGCCCGGGCGGGGGAGGCCGGTCTCATTCCGGGCAGCATGGGTACCGCGTCCCACGTCGTCACCGGCAAGGGAAACCGGCTCAGCCTGTGCTCCTCACCGCACGGGGCGGGACGCAACTACTCCCGGACCGCCGCTCGCAAGCGGTTCAGCCGCGCCGATCTGGACAACCGGATGGCAGGCATCGCCTGGGGGCGCTCCAATGCCTTCCTCGACGAGCATCCTGACGCCTACAAGGACATCGACGTGGTGATGCGCGATGCCGCCGAGCTGGTGGACATCCGCCACACCCTGCGCCAGATCGTCAACGTCAAGGGCGACTGAGGCCGGCGGTGCTCAGCTGACCGGCAGCGTCACCCGGTCCAGCGCGAAGGTGGTCTGCCGGGTGGAGTTCTCGGTTCCGCTGAACGTCACCCGCAAGCTGGTGCCGGCATAGGCGGAGAGGTCGAAGGTGTGCCGCTGGTAACCGGTTGCCGCATCGAGGTTGGAGTAGGTGTCCAGCGTGTCCAGCACCGAGCCGTCCACGGCCGACTGGAGCATCACCTTCAGGGTGTCGTAGGCGATCCGCTTGGTCTGCTGGGCGGTGTCGATGTGCAGGTAGAAGCTGAGGGTGGCCGCGGTGCACGTCGCCGGGATGGTCAGCGTCTGGCTGAGCGTGTCGGTATGGGCCACTGCCTGGCCGTCCAGCAGCGCCAGGTAGCTGCCGCCCCAGGCCGGCTGGTCGGCGGTCTCGTGGATGACCACGTCGGTGCTGCCGGTCCACGGCGCGGCGACGCCGCTCTCGAAGCCCGGGTTGACGACCAGTTGCGCCGGTAGGCAGGTCGGCGTCGGCGTCGGCGTCGGCGTCGGGGTCGGGGTCGGGGTCGGGGTCGGGGTGGGAGTCGGCGTGGGGGTAGGCGTCGGGGTGGTGCCGCTGCCCCAGACGTCGGTGATCGGAGTGGCCAGCGCACTCGCTCCGGCGTACGGCAGGCCGTAGGCGTCCTCGAGGGTGCGCAGCACGTCGTAGTGGTCGATCCGCTCGGTGTAGTCGCCGGGCTTCACCGAGGCACCGGTGAACACGGTGGGAATCCGGTTGCCGGCGTTGGTGTCGTCCTCGTCGAAGGTCAGTACGAGCAGGCTGTTGTGGGTCTTGGCCCATTGGGCGTAGCCGTCGAGGTGGTCCCGCAGCCAACTGTCGCCCTGGGCGACCGTGCCATCGTGCATGTCGTTGTCGAGGTTCGGAACGATGACGGACACCGTCGGCAACTGCGTGTAGTCGGACGGGAACGCCGCCAGGGTCAGGTTCGAGGTCGCCGGGACGTTGCTGAAGTTGACCCAGGGATTGTGCCGGCGAACGTAGGAGCCACTGCTGCAGCCGGTGTAGCCGTCAGAGGGCATCGACTCGGAATAGCCCGTGAAATCCAGCCCGTTCGCGATCAGCTCCGATCCCAGGTTGGGCGTGGAGAAGGTGTGCGGGCAGGAGTTGTCGGTCACGCCCTGGTTGGAGCCGGAGAACAGCATCAGGTAGTTGGGCTGGCTGGGGTGGGTGAGGGCGTAGGACTGGGTGAAGTTAGCGCCGCTGTCGGCGAGGGAGTTGATGTAGGGCGCCGAGGAATTGCCGATCACGTCGGTGTTGGAGTGGTTCTCCATCACCACGACGACCACATGGTCGAAGCGTGGTACGCCGGCGGTGGCGCCGGCAACCGGGGTGCCGCCGGAGCTGATCAGAGCCGCCGCCGTTACCGAGGTGGCCAGTAACAGTACGGCGCGGAACGGGTACCGGATCGCGGACATGGCGGGACTCCCTCGTCGGGTGCGTCCTACCGTGCCCGTAGCCGTAGTGCCAGCACAAGAAGCCGGCGCGTGAAGTTTGGCCCTCGGAGGCGACTTTCGGCCCTAGGAAATCGCCTCCGATCACACCGTTTCAGCCTTCGATCAAGAAGTGAACTCGAACGCGCCGATGTCCGGACGAAGCCCCTGGGGCCGGCGCACGCTCATGATGTCGGTGGGCGGAGCGCCTGCCGAGCGCCCGGCGTCCACCGCCGCCGAGCCCCTGGTCAGCCGGTAGTTGAAGGCCGAGGCGTTGACGAAGGCCGGGCTGGAGCCGGTGTTGCCGGCCGCGTAGCGGATCTTGGGATTGCCGTTGAAGTTGCGGATGTCGGTGATGGTGTGCGCCGGGAAGCTGTAGAACATCCCGTTTCCGCTGTTGGTGATCAGATTGTTGGAGTAGGTGGCGAAGGCACCCATCTCGAAGATCTGGAAGTTGTTGTTGGCCGTGAAGATGTTGTTCACGATCGAGGCCTTGCCGGAGGTGTGGTTGGACACGAACAGGCCGCCGCCGGAGGCCGCGCTGCCGGCCCGAGAGGCGTTGGAGACGATGGTGTTGTTCAGCAGCACCAGGGAGCCGGTTCCGACGAAGGCCAGCCCGCCACCGAGTGGCGCCGAGTTCTGCCGCAGCGCGTTGTTCTGGACGGTCGCCTCGGAGTTGGCCAGGTAGATGCCGCCGCCGCCCGGGCCGGAGCCGGTGTCGAGCACGGTGTTCTTGGCGATGTTGTTGCCGTCGACCTTGGAGACCGAACCCTCGGCCAGCACGATGCCGCCGCCGAAGCGGGTGGTGCGGTTGCCGGTGATGGTGTTGTGTGCGATGGCCGGCCGGGAGTGGCCGAACACCGCGATGCCGCCGCCGCTGCCGCTGCCCGGCCAGGCGGCCGAGGCCAGAGCGGCGTTGCCGGTGATCGCGTTGGAGCTGATGCTGGGGGTACTGCCGGTGGTCTCGACCTCGATGCCGCCGCCGTAGGGCGAGCGGTTGCCGGTGATGGTGTTGTGCGCGATCACCGCGTTCACGCCGGTACGCAGCATCACGCCACCGCCGGCCTGGCTGGAGACATTGCTGGTGATGGTGTTGCCGATCACGCTGGGCGCCGAGCGGTAGCTGGGCCGCGAGACGTCGTTCTCCAGGTACACCCCGCCGCCGCCGTAGGCCCGGTTGCCGCTGATGGTGTTGCCGGTCACCTTGGGGCTGGAGAACATCACCGCGAACACCCCGCCGCCGAACCGGGCCGCGGTGTTGCCGTGGATGTTGTTGGCGGTGATGGTCGGGTTGGAGTGGTTGTAGACCAGGATGCCGGCGCCGTCGTTGGAGCGGTTGGACACCAGCTCGTTGCCGCGGATGGTCGGGCTGGCGTAGTTGGCGATGGTGATGCCGCCGCCCTGGCCGCTCGGCGCGGAGCCGGACACGATTCGGAAGCCCTGCAGGGTCATGGTGCCGGCCGGCACGTTCTGGATCATCACCGGCGTGCGGCCGGGGTTGCCGGCGATCACCGTGACGGCCGGTCCCGAGACGGAGCGGATGGTGATCCGCTTGCCCATGATGGTGATGTTCTCGCGGTAGGTGCCGCGCGAGACCGCGATCGTGTCGCCGTTGTGGGCGGCCGCGATCGCCGCGCC
>JAVEEO010000216.1 GCA_030840415.1 Pseudonocardiales bacterium
GTCTCCACTTGCCAGCACCGCGAACCGGGCCCGGTGCCGCTGTGCGAGCAGGTCGGGCTTCGCGGGCAGCAGCGGCGACGGCCAGGGGGGTCGCTCGGCCGCCAGGTCGGCTGGCAGCAGCGCCAACTGCCGCTGGCTGCCCAGCACCAACTCCGCCTCGGCCAGCGCCGCCCGGGCTGCCGGGTTCAGCCCGTCCCAGCCGTCGGCACCGATGCCCACCACCACGACCGGCTCGGCGGCGGGCCGCACATCGGCGTCGGCGACGGATTGGGCGTCAGGCACAGCGTGCAGTCTGCCGCAGGGCTACTCGGCGGTCAGCGAGGGCGTCCGGACCAGCAGTGGCAGCGACAGCGCCGCCAGTACCGTCGCCAGCACGCTGAGCAGGGTGCCGGCCAGCGCGGTGAGCCCGGCCAGCAGCCACAGGCTGCCCGGCACCGAGTCCGCCAGCACGGCGGTGACCGCCAGCCCCAGCCCGGAGCCGGCCAGCGCCCCGGCCAGGCCGAGCAGCGCCCCCTCGGCGACGATCAGCCGGACCAGCTGGCGGGAAGTCCAACCGACCGCCCGCAGCAACGACAGGTCCTCCCGGCGCTCGCGCATGTTCAGGTAGCTGACGTCGGCGACCGCCACCGCCGCCAGCAGCAGCGTGAGCACGACGGCAAGGTAGTCCACCCGGCGGGCCTGCAGCGAGATCGCATCGCCGAGCACGCTGCCGACCACGCTGCCCCGGAAGGCCACCGTGATGGCCAGCAGCAGCGTCAGGCCCGCCGAGCCGACGCCGACCGCGGCCATCCCCAGCCCGGTCCGGCCCGGTTCGGCACGCAGGTTCCGGTACGCCAGTTGCGAGAGCCCGCGCAGTCGCCGCAGTCGGCCGTCGCGGCCGCCCGCGGTGCCGCCGGTGGCGGGCATGCCCGGCAACGGCACCGGCACCGAGGCCCGCCACACCGGCCAGGCGGCGGCCAGCAGCGTTATCGCCAGCGCGGCCGGCACCGCGGCCAGGGCCCGGCCGGTGCTCACCGGCGTGCCGAGGAACCGCCCGCCGACCACGGCCACCAGCGCTCCGAGCAGCCCGGCCCCGGCACCGATCACCGCCATCTCGCCCAGCAGCAACCGCATCAGTTGGCCGCGGGTCCAGCCCAGGCAGCTCAGGGTGGACAGCTCCATCCTGGGCGAACGGGCCGCCGCCCCGGCCGCGTTGGCGACGAACACCCCGCAGACCACCAGCACCAGGGCGAACAGCAGCGCGCTCTTGCGATCGATCGCCCGCAGCGCCTGCACCACCACGCCCTTGCGCTGCCACTGCTCGCTCAGCCGCAGGGCCGGCCGGCCGGCTGCGCCCGCCGGCAGCACGAGCTGGCGGCTGGTGGGGGCACTGCCCACCGTCACGTCGACGTCCAGGCCGGTCGCGCCGGCGATCGCCTCGGCGACCAGCCGGACCCGCTCACGACTCACCGGGTCGGTGCCGCGCACCCCGGCCACCCGGACCCGCACGGCGCTGATCGGGGCCGTCGACCGGCTGACGTTGTCGAAGGCGGCGGGATCGGTGAACACCGAGGCGGCGTCGAGGGAGGTGAACAGGGTCGGCGCGGGCAGCAGGTAACCGGCCGGGTTGCTGTCCGGCGCGAGGGGCTGAGCGTGCAGCCGTTCCCGGCTGGCCGGATCGGCCGGCGCCAGCGGCTGGGTGCGGTAACCGCCCAGCAACTCGGCCGAGCCGCCGGCCCGTACGGAGTTCAGCCGGGACTGGTCGAAGGTGCCCACCACCGCCAGCCGGGGCGCGCCGAACGGCGATTCGCTGACCGCCCGGGCCGGGTGCTGGCTGAGCCGGCGGAAGGAGGTGTCACCGGCATCGGGCGGCACCAGCACGGAGGCCTGGTACTGCACCGGGGCCCGCCAGACGCTGGGCGGGTTGGTCACCGGGATCGGCCGCAGCGTGCCGTCCGGGTCGGTGCGGTATCGAACCGGTCCGCTGGTCCAGTAGCTGTCCACGATCCGGGGTTCCGGAGCCCCGAGGCTGCTCGACAGCAGCTGCCGATAGGCCGTTGCCGCTGAGATCGAGAGGTGCCGGACCTCGGTGCCGCCGCCGTTCTCCAGCAGCGCGTCCAGCTCGTCGATGCGCAGGCCGGTGGCCGCCTTCGCCGTCGCTGCCGGCGGCAGCCGCTCGATGCTGACCTCGTCCCGGTCGTCGAAGTCGCCCTGTTCGGCCATCAGAACCGGGACGCCCGGCCCCGCGCGACCCGGTACCGTGCCGCGCTCGGGCAGGTAGCTCCCCTGCCCGAGCGCGGTGTCCAGGCCGGACAGCCCCGCCTCCTGCGCCGGGTCGATCGCGGCGAGCAGGAAGGGGAACGTCCACTGCACCACGATGCCGGCGTGGCCGGCAGGCAGCGGGCCGGTCCCCCCTCCGTCCGGGCCGTTCTGCCGGGACCAGCAGGTTCCGGTGCGCTTGCTGCGCACCGCGAGCGGGCTGAGCCGGGACTTCGGCCGGACCGGGCAGACCAGCCGCTGCCGGCCGTCGGGCCCTGCCACCAGGACACCCGGCACCCCGGCACCCGGTCCCACCACGTGCACCGGTGCTCTGCTGACGTAGCTGTAGCTGATCGCCGGCTCGGCGAAGCTGGTCAGCCCGCGCGCGGTCTTGCGGGTGATCGAGGCGGTGAACAGTTGCTGGTCGCCGGGGCCGAGCCGATCGGTGAGGTCGAGCGGGATCTGCACGGTCTGCAGGACGTAGCCGACCATCGCGATCGGGGCCGCCACCTGGACCCCGGCCAACTGCTGGATCCGGTGCCACTGCGCCAGCGTGATGCCGCCGAACTGCCCGGACAGGAAGTTCGCGCGGACCAGGCCCTCACGCTCTTCCAGGGCGGTGCGCGAACCGGCCGGCCGCACCAGGATGTCGTAGTCCGGGCTGGCCTGCGCGCTGACCCGGCCGCGCAGCGCCAGGCGTTGCTCGGCGACCTGCCCGGTGAGCACGACGAAGGCGGTGGTGGCCGCGGCGATCCCCAACATCAGCGCGATCACCCGCAACCGGTTGACCCGCAGCCGCACCAGCAGCAGATGGATCACAGCTGGTGGCGGCCGCGGGCGGGGGTCATCGGGACAGTGTGAACCTCGCCGATGCCGGTGTCACTGCGGTTGCGGCTGCGGCAGATCCCGCACCGAATGGCCGGTGGCCAGCACCGCCCCGGTCTCGGAGACCAGCACGTAGGACGGGAACACCGTGATGCGGTACGCGGCCGCGATCTCGCCGGCCTCCGGCTCGACAACGATCGTGGCCACGCCGGTCAGCCGCTGCTCGAGGTCGACGCCCCGCTGCCGCTCGCCCAGGATCACGGCGATCAGCCGCTGCGGATCGGCGAACCGGCTGGCGTAGTCGCTCAGCAGCGGCAGGTTTTCCCGGCAGCCCCGGCAGCCGCTGGACAGGAACGCCAGCAGATAGCCCCGGCCGGCCAGTTCGGCGGTGTCGAGCAGCGCCGCGGTGTTGGTGCGCGTCCGGATCGGGGGCGCCGGACTGGCGAGGTCAGGACCGCTCGGCGGCAGTGCGGCCGGCGTTGCCCGCGGTTGCTGCTGTTGGCTCTGCGATGCCGGCAGCGAGCGCAGCAGCAACAACGAGATCGTCAGTGCCAGGGTGGCGACCAGGGCGGCGTAGACCACCAGCACGCCGTCGATCGTCATCGCCGGCCGGCCCTGAGCCGAGCCGGGCCCGGCATCGACCCGGTGGCCGGCCGGTCGATGAACCGTGCCACCAGGGCCCGCAGTGGCCGGGCCTGCCAGACCAGCACCGAGCCGACCAGGACGGACAGGACCGCGGCCAGCGCCACCGGCGGCGGGGCTGTCGCGCCCGGCTGCCGCACGCCGGCGGCCAGCAGTAGCGCGGCCAGGGTGAGCAGACCGTTGCGCAGCACGGTTCGCCGGCCGAGCTCGGCCCCGCCGCCGCCCAAGCAGTTACACCGGTAACCCCGCCGTTGTGCCGCCAGCAGCGCCACTCCCACGGTCAGGCAACCGAACTGCAGCGTGGCCAGCACCGCCGCGGCCGGGACCGACGGCGGCAGCGCCAGCAACAGCGCGGTCACCCCCTCGCCGGCCACCCAGGCGGTGGCCAGCGGCCGGGCCTTCGGCAGCCGCAGGCCTTGTTCCAGCGCGTACTCGAACTCCTCTCTGGCTGAGCGGTTCCACGCCTTGCCGGCCGCGGCCACCGCCAGCACCAGGATCAACAAGCACCGGACGAACATCAAGGCATAACCGAACACGGCACTTCCCCCCGTCGAACAAGGCCGCGGATCAGCAGCTGCTGATGTCCACCCAGGCATCACAGACCAGGATGCAGTCCGGCGTGTAGCAGCACTGCCTGCGGTAATAGCGATGGTTGGTGCAGACGTACTCAAAAACGCAGTCCGGCGCGCAACCGTCGGTAATCGGGTTTCCGGGGTCGCGAACGGGCCGCACCGACAAGGCCTGCATTGCGCGACTGAGCATAGCGGTCATTTGAGAATCCCCTTGCTGTGGTTGGACATTTGAATTTCAAGAACGTTAGGCAGAGAAGTACATTTGGTCAAGTTGCATTGTTACAACGCAGCGTGCGGTGATTAATGGATCACAGTGCGTACGGGCCACCTGGAAGTGGCTCCGGCTGCAGTCAGAGAGAATCGTCGTGCAGTCAAGCCGCGGCCGGGCGGGATGCCGGGATCAGCGGGCGGCGCGGAGTCAGCCCGGTCCGCTGATCCGGCGCAGCGTGCTGTCCGGATCGGCTCCGGTCAGGTCGCGGTCGCCGACCAGCCGGCCGTCCAGGAGCTCGACCAAACGCTGGCACTGGCTGGCGACCGTGCTGTCATGCGTCGCCAGCAGCAGCGTCATGCCGTGCTCGGCCTGCAACTCGGTCAGCAGGTCCAGGATCTCCTCGCCGGTCCGGGAGTCGAGGTTGCCGGTCGGCTCGTCGGCCAGCAGCAGTCGCGGCCGGTTCACCAGCGCCCGCGCGATCGCCACCCGCTGCTGCTGACCGCCGGACAGCTCACGGGCCAGCACGCCGGCCTGATCGGCCAGTCCGACCGCCGCCAGGAGATCGCGACCGCGCTCCTGTTTGTCGAAGTCGACCCGCAGTGGCAACACCGGAGTTATCACGTTGTCCAGGGCGGAAAGGTTGTTCAGCAGGTGATAGCGCTGAAAGACAAACCCGACACTGCCGCGAAAGTAGGCCGAATGCCTGCTGGACAGCCGTCCTATGTCCACCCCGTCGACTACGATGCGCCCGGAATCGGGAATGTCCAGGCCGCCGATCAGCTGCAGCAGGGTGGACTTTCCGGCGCCGGACGGGCCGGTGACTGCAACGATTTGACCGGGCCAGATGGTCAGGGAGACCTCTGCCAGCGAGGTGACGGTGGCTCGTCCCTGGCGCCGGGTCTTGGTGACCGACGCCAGTTCGACTCGCGCCCCGGTACGCCCTCCGGCGGGTGCGCCCGCTGTTGACTCCACCGCCCCACCTCCTTCCGGCACCGCGTGCGACCGGTCTTGGCCAGTAGCCCGCACGGGCAAAGGGTTGCCCCTATAGTGGTCGCCGTGGCTATCCAACACGCGGTGTTGTCGTTTCTCGCCGACGGACCCAGCTACGGCTATGAAATTAAGACGAATTTCGAAAAAGCGGTCGGACCACAATGGGGCGGCCTCAATATCGGCCATGTCTACCAAATCCTGGAACGGCTGAGCCGGGACGGTCTGGTGACTTCGCGAACCGTGTCCCAAGACGTCCGACCCGACCGTACTGTCTACAAGATCACGGCTGCCGGAAGGCGCGAACTCGACAGCTGGCTGGCCGAGCCGACCACTCGTACCGCCGGTTATCGCGACGATTTCATTCTGAAGGTCCTGGCTGCCGGCCGGCGCAGCGAGGAGCAGGTGCACGAGGTCTGCCGGACCCAGCGCGACGCCCGGATGGCCGAGCTGCAGACGCTGCGAGCACTGCGCCGCCAGCACAAGGACGAGCCGCTGGCGGCGTTGACCATCGAGGCGGCCATCCTCGGCGTGCAGGCCGACCTGAAGCTGATCGAGGTCGCCTTCGCCAACGCCTCCCGTCCGCTGCTGGCCGCCAGCCCCGCCGAGCGCTCGGCCAAGCCGGCCGAGAACCGCCGCGCTGCCGGGCAGTGATCGCCGCGCTGAGCGCGGCCAGCACCTCGCCGACCTCGGTCACCCTGGTCACCGCCATCGGGGCGGCGGTGGTCTCGCTGCTGGTGGCGATCGGCACCCAGGTGGCGCTGAGCGTGCGGGAGAGCCACTCCCGCCGTTACCTGCGCCGCCGCACCGCGCTGATCGACGCCCAGGACGCGGCCCTGGCCGTCCGCGGCCGGCTGAGTGAATACGGGACGTTGAGCCGGGCCAGCGCCGGCCGCTCCACTCCTGAGCTCGACGCCGCCGAGCGCCGCTACCTCGACGCCCGGGCACTGCTGGAGGTCACTCTCACCCGGGTGGACGATCCGGTGGTGACCAGCACGGCCCGGCACTGGCAGCAGGCGGCGGAGGTGAGCTTCATCAGCACGGCGGAGCTGACGGCTGCCAGCGAGCAGCAGCGGTGGCAGCAGGTGAATGCCGCGATCGGCGGCGCGCTGCGGAGCAAGCACGGCATCTCATCGCCGTCCTGACCCGTGCTACGGGCGGGGCTTTGGACCTGGCTCGTAGGCGGCTCGGCCTGCAGGCGCCGGCAGCGGTCGGCGGCGGCTAGCTGGCGGCAGCGGCCCGGGGCAGCTCCTCGGCGAGGTCGAACCGGTCGGTGACGTGCAACTCGCGGGCCGCCGAGGTGGCGTACTCGGCGAAGTCCGCCGGCGCCCCGACCAGCAGCACCGAATTCGCGTGCTCGTCGGCCAGTAGCCGCTCGATGAGCTGGTAGGCGAAGGACGTCGTACCCGACAGCAGCTTGGTGGCGTCGACCACGACGTCCTGGCCGACCACCGTGCCGAGCGTTGAAACCATGTCATCGGCGTAATCGCGACCCGCTACCAGTCGCGGCAACGGCAATGTTCGAACGCCCACGACTACCCCCTCAGCTTGTAGCCCGATCAGCCGCGGACAGCGCTAGCACGCCAGCGGCTCGAACGTCAACGATAGCGTGATTGTTTCATCGATCGTCCCGGTCGTACAGCG
>JAVEEO010000227.1 GCA_030840415.1 Pseudonocardiales bacterium
TACCAGACATCACCGACCGACCGGATGGCATTCCTGCCGCAAGCACGCCACGACGATGCATGGTTGCTACTCATGCGCTCCCAGCAGTGGGACGAGAGCCGGATCGCGCTCGCCTACCGAAGGCGTACCCGGTGGGCCTTCAACGCCGGTATCGCGTCGTTCCTGTCGGGACTGACAATGGCCTTGATCCCAGGGCCGAGCGACGGTAACTGGCCGCGTACTGTCGCCGTGGTGATCGCTGCGGCAGCTGCGGTTCTGGAGATGCTGCTGTGGATCGGTCGGCCACGCTTGCTGGTCCACCTTCTGATGCCGCAATCGGTTACCGGTCAGCAGCAGAGAGCTGGAAGTTCCGAGTCCGGAATGGCCTATATTGCGCCGCACGAGCTACGCCGGACTTTGTACGATGACGCAAGCATCCCTATGCCGGGGCCGGGCGACACCGTGACGGTCGCTTCAGCTGGGCTCCACGACCTGCTACGCGGGCTCGCCGCCGAACGGCAGAAGGACCGCTAGTTTGACGCAGCCAGCCTGGGTGATTCCGCTGCGAGCGGACTGAGTGTGCGGCATGGAAAGTAACACGATGTCAGCCGTGGCAGGTGTGCAGCCGGTAGCCGAGCGCAGCCGTCCGCTGATCGTGACCCTGGAGGTCGACGACGCGGCCCAGGCCCGCTTCGACACCGAGCGTGCCGCGCTGTTCCCCGCCGGGCGCACCGTGATCGGTGCCCACGTCACCCTGTTCCACGCCCTGCCGGCCGTCGCCGAGGCGGCCGTGACAGGTGAGCTGGCCGCGTCCGCGTCGGCTCGCGAGCCGTTCCAGGTCGAGGTCGCCGAGCTGATGTCGCTCGGGCGCGGGGTGGCCTACCGGCTTCGCTCGGCCGAACTGCTCGACCTGCACCGCCGGCTGCAGGCCAGCTGGTGGGATCGACTGACCCCGCAGGACCGGCAGGGCTTCCGACCGCATGTGACCGTGCAGAACAAGGTGAGTCCCGAACGTGCCCGCCGGACGCTCGAGCAGCTGCACGAGGAATTCGTGCCGTTCTCGATGACCGCGCGAGCGGTGCGGCTGTGGCGCTACGAAGGCGGTCCGTGGTCGCCGCGCGAGCGGTTTCCGCTGGACTCACCGGCCGGTTAGCAGCACTCCGCTCCGCCTCGGCCGGCTCGTCGAGCCGCCCGAGGTGCTCATGCGGTACTAGGTCGGCAGCGGCCGGAGCAGGCCGCGGTACAGCGTGGCGGCGGCGAACTCGGCGGCGGCGAGGCCGACGATGGTGAAGCTCGGTGGCAGCGCGGGGGCGGCATAGGCCAGGGCCACCCCGGCCCACATCGCCAGCACCGCGAGTGCGACCGCCAGCCCCAGGGCCCGCCACGGATCGGCGGTCAGTCGCTGGGCGGCGGCCGCGGGGGCCGCCAGCAGGCCGAACACCAGCAGCGCTCCGACCGCCTGGCTCGCCTCGCCCACGGTTGCCCCCAGGATCGCCAGGAACAGCGGGCCGAGCAGCCGGACCGGCACCCCGCGGGCGGCGGCCACCGTCGGGTCGACGCTGGCGAACAGCAGCGGCCTGGCGATCAGCAGCAGGACGGCGATCAGGCCGGCCGCGATCCAGGCGGCGGTGGTCGCGGCCGCGGTGCTGATCCCGAAGATCGAGCCGAACAGCACGTTGACGTTGGCGACCCCGTTGTCGGTGCTGCCCGAGGCGGTGTAGAGCGCCAGGAACAGCACCCCCAGCCCGAGCACCCAGGCGAAGGTGGTGCCGATCACCACGTCGTCGGCGGTGCCCCGGCCGCCGAGCAGCCCCAGCAGCAGTCCGACCCCGATGGTGGCGGCGAACAGGCCGAAGCGCAGGTCGATTCCCGCCGCCAGGGCCGCCAGCGCCCCGGCGTAGGCGACGTGCGAGAGCGCGTCGCCGGCGAACACCTGCCCGCGCAACACCACGAAGTAGCCGACCAGGCCGGACAGCGCCGCGATCGCGGTGCCGCCCACCAGTGCGTTGCGGACGAACGGCTGGGACAGCATGCTCGCCAGCCCGGTCACCGGATCGGCGGCCAGCAGCGCGGTCATGCGGCAACCTCGCCGCGACGTTCGCCGCGGGGTGTGGCCGGCCGCCGCCGCCCCAGCCGGTCGATACCGTGGCGGTAGCCGGTGGCCAGCAGGAACGAGGAGAAGGCCAGCGTGGTCACCCAGAAACCGATCGGGTACGGCGAGTAGAAGGCGATCCCCTCGCCGAGCCAGGTCACCGCCACCGCGATCAGCACCGACAGCAGCAGGCCCGGCAGCGGACGGGCGGTCAGCCGGCTGGCGGTCGCGGCCGGCGTCACCAGCAGTGCGAACACCAGCAGGCTGCCGGTGATCTGGCTGGCGCCGGCCGCGGCCACCGCCAGCACCAGCAGGAAGGCGGTGCCGACCAGCCGCACCGGCACGCCGCGGGCCCGGGCCACGTCGGAGTCGATGCTGCTGAACAGCAGCGGACGGCCCAGCGCCAGCAGCGCCAGCAGGCAACCGGCACCGGCCACCAGCAGGGCCAGCACCTGACCGTCCGACACCCCGGTGATGCTGCCGAACAGCAGCCCGGTCAGCCCGCTCAGAAAACCCTTGTACAGGCTGACGAACAGGAAACCGCAGGCCAGCGCGAACGCTTGCACGGTGCCGATCACCGCCGACTCGTCGCCGTAGCCGCCGAGGCCCGCGGTCAGCCGACCGGCCGCCGGCAGCGCGGCGATCGCCAGCGCACCGGCCAGGCAGAAGCCGTAGTAGCCCAGGCTCGCGCTCAGCCCCAGCCAGGTCGCGCCGGCCGCGCCGGGAAAGCCGATCACCGCCAGGGTGTGGCCGGCGAAGCTCTGCCGGCGCAGCACCATGAAGTAGCCGATCGCGCCGGCCAGTACCGCGACGATGGTGCCGGCCCGCAGCGCGTTCAGCATGAAGTGGTAGCTGAGCAGGTGCTCGACGTCGCCGACGAGATCGAGACCGCCGATGCTGAACCCGCTCACGACCGGTGCTCGGCGTGGCTGTCGGGCTGGCCGACCACCACCAGCCGGCCGGTGCGGTCGCGCAGCACGTCCACCGCGGTGCCGTAGAGCATGCTCAGGGTGTCGGAGGTGATCACCTGCTCCGGCGGCCCCATCACCGCGCCGCCGTGCGCCAGGTAGATCACCTGGTCCAGGTAGGGCAGGATCGGGTTCACGTCGTGGGCCACCAGCAGCACCGCCACCCCGTGGCTGCGGCAGACCGTCTGCACCAGCGCGCTCACCGCGGCCTGGTTGGTGACGTCCAGGCTGTCCAGCGGCTCGTCGAGCACCAGCAGGTCCGGCCGGCGGATCAGTGCCTGGGCGATCAGCAGCCGCTGTTGCTCGCCGCCGGAGAGCTGGCCGATCGGCCGGGTGGCGTAGCCCTCGGCTCCGACCAGGGCGATCACCTCGTGGACCCGGTCCCGGGCCTGCCGGCCGGCCCGGCCACCCAGCCGGCCCGGCAGCGCCACCCCCCAGCGGTCGCCGTCCCAGCCCATCCGGACCACGTCCACGCCCCGGATCCTGGTCGCCGGGTCGAAGGCCCGCCGCTGCGGCAGGTAACCGATCCTGCTGTTGTGCCGGCCGGGTTCGGCACCGAGCACCCGGATCCGGCCGTCGGCGATCGGCAGCAACCCGAGCACCGCCTTGAGCAGGGTGGACTTGCCGACCCCGTTGGGTCCCAGCACGGCGACGAACTCACCGGGCCGGACCCGCAGGCTGACGTCGGAGAAGATCACCCGGCCACCGGCCCGCACGGTGACCCCGGCCAGCTCCAGCACCTCGGCCGGCGGCCCGGCGTCGGGCAGCTGCTCGCTCATCGCCCGGTCGCCTGCGTTGCTGAAACCCGGTCCGTTGCCCGGGCCTGCTCCAACGCCGCCCGCAGCGTCCGCAGCTGGCTGACCTGCCACTGCTGGAAACTCGCCCCCGGCGGGTTGATCGTCTCGGTGACCGCCACCACCGGCACGCCCGCCCGGCGGGCGGTGGCCAGCTGGGCCGCGACGTCCGGAGTGGCGTTCTGGCTGTTGTAGAGGTAGACCGCGACCGCGTGCCGGCTCAGCTGGGCGTCGCTGGTGGCCTTGTCGGCCGCGCTGGGCTCGCTGCCCTCGCTGACCGCCCGGAGGAAGCCGGCCGGGGTGGTCAGGTCCAGGCCCAGCGCCTCGGTCAGGGGGGCGACGATGCTCTCGCTCGCCCCGACCCGGACGCCGGCATAACGGGCTCTGATGTCGTCGATCAGCTGGTGATAGCCGGCCAGGTCGACGTTCTGGAACTGCTGCCGCCGGTTGTCGAAGTAGCCGGCGTCGGCCGGATCGGCCTGTTTCAGGGCGGCGCTGATCGCGGTGACGACGGCGTCGACGTCGCTGGGGGAGTACCAGCGGTGCGGGTTGCCGCCCTCGCCCACTCCCACCAGCCGGCCGACGTCGATCACGGTCCGGTTGCGGTCCGGGCTGGCTGCCAGGGTCTTGCCCGCCCACGGGTCATAGCCGATCCCGTTCTCGACGAACACCCGGGAGCGGGCGATGGTCCGGGCGTCGGCCGGGGTGGGCTCGTAGGCGTGCGGATCGGTCTGCGGGCTGGAGATGATCGAGCTCGCCCGGACGTGGCTGCCGCCGAGCTGGCCGAGGATGCTGGCCCAGACGTTGGTGCTGGCGGCCACCTCGATGCTCGCGTTGCTGGCCGTCCCTCGGGCGTCGGGCGAGGTGGCACAGCCGGCGAGCAGCACGGCTGCGGCCAGCACGCAGCAGAAGACCCGTGAGCCCGGCACGGACGAGCCCATTGCCGGCGCGACGCGGCGCCGGCGACGGGCTGAAGCGGGCATCGAGGCCTCCAGGCAGAACTGGTACGAGCCGGTGCGGGCGGCCGCCGTCGTCGGCGGTCGAAGGCCAGCCAACTCTTAATGACATTGATTGTCAATTTCGATAGAGCGCGACACATTCCCGCGAGGCACACCCTCGACGGACCACGAGGGCGATGGGTCGGACCTGGATCCGGTCGGCCTCAGCTGGTCGGCAGCGACGGCGGGTAGTCCAGGATGCCGGTGTCGCACACGTCCATCGCGACGTCGGCCAGCTTGCGGTGACTGTGCTGGCTGGCGATCCGCAGCAGGTCGAAGGCCTGCTGCCGGGTGACGTGCTGGCGGCTCATCAGCACGCCCATCGCCACGCCGATCTGGCGGTTGGACT
>JAVEEO010000240.1 GCA_030840415.1 Pseudonocardiales bacterium
AAGATCGAGTTGGTCAGCGTGTGCATCGAGGTCACGTGGCCGGCGATCATGAACAGGAAGAACATCCCGACCAGCTCGTCCATGCTCAGCCGGTCGCCGTCGTCCTTGCCGCGCAGCAGGGCGCTGATCATGTCCTCGCCGGGATCCACCAGCTTGTTGTCGATGCTGGAGCGGGCGTAGGCCATCACGTCCAGCGACGCCTTCTCCACCACCTCCGGCGGATGGCCGGCGCCGACGAGTTCCACCGCCCAGCGGCGGAAGGTGGTCTCGTCCTCCGGGGGCACGCCCAGCAGGTCGCAGATCGTGATGATCGGCAGCGGCAGCGTGTACGCGCCGACCAGCTCCACCACGTCCCGGCCGTCGTCCATCGCGTCCAGCAGCCGGTCGGCCACCACCTCCAGGCGCGGGCGGAAGTTGTCCATCCGCTTCGGGTTGAACTCCTTGCTCACCAGCGAGCGCAACCGGGTGTGCCGCGGCGGGTCGCTGTTGAGCATGTGCTGGGACAGCTCGTCGTTGAAGCCGAGGTCGGCCTGCTCGTCGCCGGGCACCTCCAGCCCGGAATGCCGGACGAACAGCTCGTTCATCCGGCTGCCGTCCTTGCTCACCCGGGGATCGGACAGCAGCTGCCGCACGTCGTCGTAGCCGGTCACCAACCATACTTTCGCCCCGTGCGGAAAGATGATCGGGTGCACCCGCCCGGCGGCCCGCAGCCGCTCCAGGATCTCGTACGGGTGCTCCATGAAGTCCTTGAAAAGCTGCTCGACCGGTTGTGAGGAATCCACGCTCATGGGGCAAAGCTCCTAGTGGGTGCAGTGTCGCGTTCGTATCATCAGAGCCTCCCGATCGCCTCTGCTGATACAAGGCCGTCAATCGGCCTGCGGACTGAGACGAGAGCGGGAGCACCGATGAGCCAGACCACGGGCGTGTGCGCATGACCGAACAGACGCCGGACGCCGGACCGCTCGGAGTACTGGCCACCTACCGGCGAACACCCCCAGCGGTCAAGGCGATTCTGGCCGGCGTGTTCGTCGGCCGGCTGGCCGGCTTCCTGGTGATCTTCCTGGTGGTGTTCCTCACCCACCGTGGTTTCACCACCGGGCAGGCCGGTTTCGCGCTCGGCGTCTACGGCGCCGGCGCGGGGGTGGGCAGCTTCGTCGGCGGCTGGGCCACCGACCGGCTCAGTGCCCGGGCGGCGACCGCGATCAGCATGCTGGGCACGCCGGTGCTGATCGTCTCGATCCTCTACTTCAAGGCCTATCCGCTGGTCGTGCTCGCGGTCTTCGGAGTCGGCCTCGTCGGTCAGCTGTACCGGCCGGCCGCGCAGTACCTGATCACCGAGCTCACCCCGCCGGGTCAGCTGGTGATGGTCACCGCGATGCAGCGACTGGCCATGAACCTGGGCACCACCGTCACACCGCTGATCGGCACCGCGCTGCTGTCGATCTCCTACAGCCTGCTGTTCTGGGCCGAGGCGGTCGCGTCGGTGGCCTACGGACTGATCGCCCTGGTCGCGCTGCCGCCGCGCAAGAAGCCGGTCGAGGCCACCGAGGACGCGCCGGCGCCACCGCGGGCCGGCTACCGGGCGGTGCTGTCGGACTGGCGCTACCTGTTCTTCCTGGCAGCGGTCTTCTTCATCACCGCCGTCTACACCCAGTACACCGCCTCAGTGCCGTTGGCGATCGTGGAATCGGGGCTCAGCCTGTGGTGGTACAGCGCGGTGGTCAGCCTGAACGCGGTCATCGTCGCGACCTGCGAGGTGCTGGCGACCAGGTGGGTGCAGACCTGGCCGATGCGGTTGACGGCGCTGAGCGGCTTCGGCCTGGTCGCCATCGGCTACACCGTCTACGCGATCGGGATCACGCCGGCGCTGCTGATTCTGGGCACCATCGTCTGGACCGCCTCGGAGATCACCGGCGCGCCGACCACCTTCGCCTACCCCGGCATGGTCGCCCCGGTGCACCTGCGCGGCCGCTACATCGGCGCCATGCAAACGGTGTTCGGGCTCGCGA
This sequence comes from Pseudonocardiales bacterium, assembly GCA_030840415.1. Lineage (GTDB taxonomy): Bacteria > Actinomycetota > Actinomycetes > Mycobacteriales > Jatrophihabitantaceae > Jatrophihabitans_A. Next base: position 2,010 of record JAVEEO010000240.1, read on the forward strand.
ACGCGATCGGCCCGGTTCTGGGGCTTGCCATCTGGGCGGCCGCCGGCAACGCGGTGTTCGCGTGGGCGGCCGGGATAGCCGCGCTGTCGACGCTGTGTGCGCTGATCGGCATGCGGCTGCCGGGTGCGGCGCCGTCGGTGGTCAAGGAGCCGGTGCCGGGGGCGGCCGGCTGAACTCAGCCGCGGGCCAGCCAGGCGGAATAGGCGGCTTCGGCGACGGCCAGGTCCTGCCAGCCCATCCCGACGCCCTTGAACACGCCGATGCCCGACGACGGCGGCAACTGTGCCAGGGCGGCGAGTTCGACGAGATCGTCGGCATCCAGTACCCCGGCGGCGATCGCCTGCAGCACGTCGCCGGCCTCCCGCAGTGCGGTCGAGCGCTCCTCCACCACCACCCGGCCGGCCCGGGCGAAGGTCAGGTCGTCCAGTTCGCGGGCGGACGGTTCGTGCGAGCCGACCGCGACCACGCACGCCTGCTCGGCCAGCAGCCGGCCGTCGAACACCGGCTGCCGGGCGGTGGTGGCACACACCACGATGTCGGCGGTGGCGACATCGGCCGCGGCGCCGGCAGTCGCGGGGATCCCTTCGGCCTGCAACCGGTCGACCAGGCCGGCCTGCCGCCCGGGGTCCCGGCCGACGATCCGCACCGTGCGCAGCCGGCGGACCCGGGAGATCGCGTGCACGTGCCCCCAGGCCTGCGGGCCGCAGCCGAACACCAGCAGCTCGGCTGCGTCCGCCCGGGCCAGCGCGCGCACCGCCAGCGCCGATTGCGACGGGGTGCGCAGCGTGGTCAGCGCGGTTCCGTCGAGCAGCGCGCGCGGGGTCAGCGTGCCGGCGTCGAACAGCACGTAGACCGCCTGGATCCGGGGCAGTCCGCGCTCGGGATTTCCGGGCGCCACGCTGGTCACCTTCACCCCGACCCCCGCGGTACTGGCGGCCGGCATCACCAGCAGCTCGCCGTGCGCTTCGGCCACCGAGATCCGGGGCGGCCCGCCACTGGTGGCGGCACCGGCGGCCAGGGCCGATTCCAGTGCGGAGATCGCCGCGGTCCACGGAACCAGTGACGCCAGCGTGCCGGCGTCCAGGAACGGCAGGTCCACCATGCCAACCCTCCAGGCCGGCGGTGCTATACAGGCAAGCACACCCGGCCCTCGTCGATTGCGAGTACGACAGATGCACCTTTCCACGGATGCCGGACCGGCCGGGGAGGTGAGCGTGGTCGATTACCACACCGCCGGCGAGCCGTTCCGGATCGTCACGGCGGGCCAGCCCGAGATCCCGGGTGCGACCGTGCTGGATCGCCGGGAGTTCGCGTGGACCTCGCCCGAGGTCGAGGCGGTACGCAAGCTGCTGGTGCAGGAACCGCGCGGGCACGCCGACATGTACGGCGGCTTCGTGGTTCCGCCCGACAACGACGGCGCGGACTTCGGCGTGCTGTTCTGGCACAAGGACGGCTACTCGACGGCCTGCGGGCACGGCACCATCGCCCTGGGCGCCTGGGCCGTCAACACCGGCCGGGTGGTCGCCGCCCCGGACGGGGACACCGAGGTGGTGATCGACGTGCCCTCCGGCCGGGTCACCGCGCGGGTGCGCATGGCAGGCGGGCGGGTGCAGCGGGTCACCTTCAGCAATGTCGCCTCCTACCTGGTCGCCCGCCGGATCGAGGTGCCGACCTCGCGCGGTCCGGTGCTGGCCGATCTCAGTTACGGCGGTGCGCTGTACGCCTCGGTCGAGGCGGCGTCGGTCGGCCTGGCGGTGACCCCGGCGCACTACCCGGAGCTGATCGCGATCGGCCGCGAGGTGAAGTGGGCCCTGAACGACACCGACTGGGCCCGGCACCTCGGCGACCCGCGACTGGACGGCGTCTACGGCACCATTCTCTTCGACGACCTCGGCCAGCACGAGCTCAGCGAGTACGCCGGCGGCCCGCACCAGCGCAACGTCACCGTCTTCGCCGACGGCGAGGTCGACCGGTCACCCTGCGGATCGGGCACCTCGGCCCGGCTGGCGATCCTGGCAGCCGATGGCCGGATGGAATCCGGTCAGGTGCTGCGGCACGACTCGATCATCGGAACCACCTTCCTCGGCCGGGTGGTCGCCGGGGTCGAGGTCGAGCACGGAGCCGAGCGCCGGCCGGCGGTGATCACCGAGATCGAGGGCGTCGCCTACCGGACCGGCACCGCGACGTTCGGCATCGATGCCGACGACCCGCTCGGAACCGGATTCCTGTTGCGCTGACAGCCTGAACCTGTCGCGAGTCCCGGCGCGGGAAGCTGTCATCGGTGCGTGCCCGCTGGTGCGCGATCGGACCTCCGTGCCGAAACGGCCTCCTGAACGGCCCGGGGCTGTCATCATCGCCGTACTCGCGCCGGTCGGCGCGGGCCCGTAACGGGAAACGGCGACGACGATGACGAATACCGGTGAAATAACACCCGATCAGGACGAGCTGGCCGGCGACGGGGCGGACTGCTCGGCCGCCGCGGAGCTCGCCGAGCTGACCGACGTCGGACTGGCGGTCGACGGGATCGAGCAGCTGATGGTGCTCACCGACGACGAGCTGGCCGCCTTCGCCGACGGCGACGGCATCGGCGCGCTGGACCTGGCGGCCTTCCTGGCGCCGGGTGGCGGCTGGGGTGGCTCGGAGGCGCCGGCTCGGCGCGCGATCCCGATCGGCAGCCGCAACGGCCTGGTGGTGACCTCGCTGAAGCGCTCCACCGGCAGCACCGGCTCCGATCACCATGTCTCGCAACGGCAGTCCTTCGCGGTGGATCTGTCCAACGGCACCGCGCCGACGCCCCAGATGCTGCGCACCGCCCGCCAGCTCGCCGCCGCGCTGGGCTACCGCTGGCCGGCCAACGGTTACCTGCAGACCGCCACCACCGCCGCCGGTTACCGCGCGCAGCTCATCTACGACTCCAGCGTGGTGCCGGACCACCAGAACCATGTGCACTTCGGCGTGCGCAAGGTGCGGTGACGGCAATGGGCTACGACTCCCGGGTTGCGCGGGCGATGCTCAAGCTGGGCTACCGGATCTTTCCGTTCGAGGCCTTCGACCGCAACGGAAACCTCAAGACCGAAGCACACGTGGACTTCCCGCCGGACGTGGACGCGGGCCTTGGCTGGATCGTGTCGAACCCGCTCTGGGGCGACCTGTACCGCACGCTGTCGCCGCTGGCCGCCGAAGGGGTCTTCATGGCGGGCATCGGCTTCCTCAACGACCGGGTGCAGGTCGCGCTGTTCCGGGCGACCACTTCGGTGACCGATGCCCGGGCCGCGATGAACTGGTCCTCGGCCTATCACGGCACGGTGGAATCGACCCTGCACAGCTATGCCGGCCGTACCTACGCCCTGGATCCGACGCTGCGCAAGGTGATCGACAAGGCCCGCGGCTACCTGCCGGCCGGCGGTCAGGGGCTGGCCGATCCTGCCGAGGGCGGCGACGAGGTCACGGTCCAGTCGGATGAGGAGTTCGCGCCGGCGGCCGAGCAGCCGGTCCCGGCCACCGGGGTGTCCTGGCTGGCCCTGGGGCTGGACCTGCTGGCCGAGCTGCTGGTCAACGCCAGCGTCCGGACCAAGGTGTTGACCACGGTGGCGTGGTACCCGCCGAAGCTCGCGGACGAGGCCTTCGCCGGTCGGTGGCAGCCCATTCACGCCACCCTGCAGACCGGAACCCTGTCCGGGCACCGCTCGGCGCACCTGATCTGGAACCCGGTCGGGCTGCCGGTGACCTGGCGCGGCACCGAGGTGAGCTGGAAGGGACCGGGGCTGGACATGCCGGCCGATCCGACCCAGTGGTGCCAGGCGCTGCGGCCGACCGCCAACTGCCTGAACTCGCCGCTGGCCGTCCCGGCGGCTGTCCAGGCGGCGGCGACATGACCGGCGGCGACATGACCGGCGGCGCGAGCGACGATCTCAGCGACGACCTTGGCGACGGTGAGCAACCCGGCACCGAGGAGCCGGCCACCGAGGACGCCGCCGGCACGCTGGCCACCCTCAAGCAACAGCTGGCGACCGGCTTCTCCTCGGCGGGCCGCGCCGGGCTGGCCGAGGCGGTGCACGGCGCGGACTTCTCCCTGTGGGTGCAGACCGAAAGCGGCTGGAACCCGCGGGTGGTATCCGGCCGCACCAACCAGGGCAAGGTCAACGGCGGGCTGTTCCAGTTCTGGTATGGCCATGCCTGGGCGCAACCGTACTTCTCTCGGGGCAACGATCCGCGCGGCGTGTTCACCATGGCACCGGCCGACCAGGCCCGGGCGGTGGTCCGGCACTTTCGCACGTCACGGCCGCGAGCGTGCGCGGCTACGCCCAGCAGATCCGCAACGGCACCTATCGCGGCTGGGGCTGATCAGCACCGGCACGATCCGCGCTCCGTCGGGGCGTACCGCTCAGCGTGCGGTTCTGGCCGGCCGGCGGGGCAGCAGTCCGCGCGCGGCCAGGACGACCAGCAGGGCGGTGCCGAGGATCCTGGCGGAGCTGCGCGACGGTGCGGCCGCCGGCTGGGCGAGCGGCGACGCGGGCTGCTCGATCTACCTGCTGGGCATCGTCGGATTGGTGGCCCCGCAGTAACCAGGCACACCGGACCTGGGGTGTGGGCGACGGCGGTCCTGTTGACCGCACCGCCCGGACCGGTCAGAATCCGCTTGCCCCTGATCCGGGGGATGATTTCGTCACAACTGCCCCAGCCGGCGATCGACGGCTGTCATACGGAGGTAACCCCCATGCTCGGATCCCGTACCACCCGCGTGGCCCTGGCCGGCTGCGCGCTGGCTGCCCTGACGGTGCAGCTCAGCCCGGCCTATGCGGGCTCAGCCGGCAGCACGGCCAAGCCGGCCGTCGGCGGCAGCACCGGAACTGCCAGCGTGTTCAAGGTCAACCCGGTGCAGTCCAGCGGCAACGAGAACCTCACCGACGACAACGACTCGGCCACCGCGGTGCCGGCCAGCGAGTACGCGACCGTCCAGTTGCGCAACCTCGACGGCTCGGGCTACCTGACCGGCAAGTGGGTGGCCGTCCAGTCGGCCACCGGCACGCCGGCCTACTCGGCCACCAACACCTTCGTCTACGACCGTTCCCAGGATCAGTTCGAGCAGGTGATGGCCTACTTCTGGATCAACCAGGCCCAGGAGTACCTGCAGTCGCTGGGCTTCGGCTCGACCCTGCGGCCGGTCAACGCCGAGCAGCAGCAGGTGAAGGTCGACCAGTACGGCGGCGACAACTCCTACCAGACCGACAAGCCGTTCCGGATCCGCTACGGCAAGGGCGGGGTGGACGACGCCGAGGACGCCGAGGTGATCGTGCACGAGTACGGCCACGCGGTGCACGCCGCCCAGGTGCCCGGCTTCGGCACCAGCGAGGAGGCGGGTTCCATCGGCGAGGCCTGGGGCGACTACCTCGGGATCACGGTGGGCCTGGACGCGGCCAAGCAGTACGGCTGGCCGGTGAAGACCGACCTGGCCTGCTCGATGGACTGGGACTCGACCTCCTACACCAGCACCGTCCCGCACTGCATCCGCCGGCTGGACACGAACCTGACGGTGGCCGACAAGACCGGTGAGGTCCACCACGACGGGATGATCTGGAGCCGGGGGCTGTGGGACATCCGCAACGGCTACATCTCCCTCGGCCTGGGCAGCCGCCGAGCCGACACCACCATCGTGGACGCGCAGTTCGACTTCGCGCCGGACACCTCGTTCAGCGCCGCGGCCAAGGCGATCTACGAGAAGGCACTGGTCCGCGACGGCGCCACCGCCGCGAACCTGGTGCGCACCGCCTTCGCCAACCGCGGTATCACCTTCTGAGTATCAGTCCGGCCGGCCAGCGCCTCTGAGTGAGTGCAACCGGCGGTCGGGCCGGCCACCCCGAGCACCGCGGCATCGCCTTGGGGCGGTGCCGCGGTGCCGTTTCGGGGTCCTACGCAACTGGTTGTCGGTCCAATGCCTGGCTCAGAGCGAGCCAGGCATTTGCACATAGGGCGATCCGAGATGAGCCCACAGCCCTCGCGAATGCAGGGGGATCGCGGAAACGCACGCTCACCACCTGATCAGCGTGCTACCGACGGTAATCTCTTGGTCAAGAGGCGCATATCGACGCCGCGCGTACCGAATTCCGGGTCAGGTACCCAGCGCCTCGTTTGATTACCCACAGTCCATGCTCTCAATTTTATGAGGTGTTTGGAAAGGTCCAACTCGGTTGTCATGAAACCTTGGTACCAGTGTGGTTGGGTGTGGACCGCACCCGGAGCCAGTTCGGAGAAGTCTTCCTGACCAAGTACTTTGGAACCAATCCGAGCTTGAGTTTCATGCTGGTGCCCGCGAAGTATGAAATGGTAATCGGTTAGTTCTTGGCGTTGGGTGGCTCGATCGAACTCAGAATACCATTGCGACAGGGGCTCATGATGCATGAGGGCTATTCGAATATTCACCCCTTGCTGATCGAGTGACCTATTCGCCACCCTGAGCTGTTCCGAGCCCAGTCGAAGGTATTGGAGGTCTAGGTCGGGCACCAAGTCGGAGGCGTCGCCCCGACCCTGGAGCAAATCTTTCCGGGTGGATAGCCATGAGGAGTTCAATCCTGCGACGCCTACGCGAATGCCGCGAGCCGGTGCGCTGAATGACTTCGTGTAGCTAACGCCGTCGGACGAATCAACTTGTGATGGCCCTTGCCTTTTTTCCAAGAACCTCCTGAACTCGCGTTGGCGCTTGATGATGTATTCACCGTGCTCGCGAAGGACGGAGCCCAGATCCTTCGCCTGCCTCAGCATGCGGCGAAGCCTGATCTCTTGTTCGTGATCGATTTCCGTCCAAGTCACATCGTGATTCCCTGGAACCGTCAGGAGCGGTGCGTTTCGCGAGTCCTCCGGAAGTGCCTGCTTCAGCTTCGCGAAAAAGCTCAGCGCATGATCGTATTCCTCTGCAGATCCCGACTGTGCGACGTCACCCGTGAAGAAGACAACGTCAGGCTTGACTGATGCATCGTCAAGACAGGTTGGAAGGTCGGCTAGAAATCGCTGCAGGTCGGCGTTAGTATCGCTCTTCGGGTCATCATAATCCGCCTTGATATGTAGATCCGAGATATGGAGCCAGCAAAGGTCGGCTTTGAAAAGGACATCGCGGTTGGGTATGAAATTGACGGCTTCCACCGCGTCACCCGGGGTAACCCGCACGATGTTGAGTGACTCGCCGAGCTTGCGGAGCGCTTCCGGGGCGTTGTTCCCGCCGATCGTGAGGAGCTGCCGAGCGGCGGTCTCGGGTAGTTCCAAGATCATGAGGACGCAACCTGGGCGTACGTCCACAAGCCTGAGGTCACTGGCCGGGAGGCCCAGGGTTTCAGCTATGGATTGCAGCGCCGAAGTCACTCCACCTCGCTGAACGAAGCCCTCGTAATCCTGACCAAGACGTAGCTTTACCGTTAGCCTGTCAACCTGCGCCGTGATCGGTTCCATCGGTGCCCCCGTTCGACCAACTTTCTAGTTTTCCATGTGCTGAGCCACGGCGCTAGCACACAGCACAGGCATATGGAATCGTTGATCTCGATCTTCTGATGGGCGCACGGTGCGGCGGCTGGGGCGGCCCATGACGGGCATTGGCTCGAGGCGACGCCGCGACGCCACCTGTCTGAAGGGCGCTAGCACCCTCGGGTACTACTGAGACTCGTTAACCGCGGGGCGGGGTCAGGGTGACGCAACACCGCCCGGGCGCCGGGTCGAGCCGGGCCTGCAGTGGCTCGTCCGGGCTGGCCGACCCGGCACCGCCCTGTGGCGAGCCCTCGACCAAACCCTCGACCAGTCCGCGCATCAGGTTGAGGTTCATACCGCACACCAGGCCGGTGAACTCCTGGGCCAGGCTGGCGAACGGGCAGTTGCTCAGGGTGATCCGGTCGAAGGTGGCGCGGGGCTCGTAGCCCTCGGCCTCCAACACGGCACAGACCGCCGGCACCACCGCGTCCGAGTCCGGCCGGCAGCCGGCGAGTTGGCCGGCCTGGCGTCCCAGTCGCCGGCCGGCCGCCTGGGCCGCGGCCCGCAGGGTGGCCGATACCGGCTCGGCGCCGGCGCTGCTGGCCAGGATCGCCTCGGCCATCAGCCGGGCCGGGAGTTCGTAATGCCGCTCGGGCAGGCTCACCGCCACCTCGCCCGGTGCCCGGCGGTAGTACTTGGCGGGCCGCCCGGCGCCCGGACCGGTGCGGCCGGCGGGCCGGCGGTACTCCACCTCCAGCAGGCCGTCCTCCTCCAGCCTGTCGAGGTGGAACTTCGCGACGTGATGGGCCACCCCCACGCCGCTGGCGGCCTGTTCGCGGCTCACCGGCCCGGACTGTTCGGCGACGTAGCGGTAGAGGGTGTGCCGCACCGGTTCGCTGAGCGAGGCCAGGCTGCGCAACCGGGCCCGTACGGCAGCCTGGTGCTGTGACTCGGGCGCCGGCGCTCCGTCCATATCTCTAAAAGATACTCCCGTTGACGAAAGAATGGCAGCGGTCTAACGTGCGTGGCGTGATCCGATAGAGGGCCCGACAGCGGGGCCCGGGACAACGGATCCCGAGAGCCGATCCATTCGTTTCGAGGAGCGTCATGGTCAACGTCGCAGCGCCGGTCGAGCCCGGGCCGCCCGCCGCTGCCGCTCAGGCGTTGCGGATCGTCAGCACCAGCCCGCCGATCGACCTGCCCGGTGCCGAGCGGGCGGTGCGGGCGCTGCTGGTCGCGCTGGGCCAGGACCCGGACGCCGAACACCTGCTGCAAACCCCGCGCCGGGTCGCCGCTGCCTATGCGGAGCTGTTGACCCCGCGTGACTTCGACCTGACCACCTTCGCCAACGACGAGGACTACGACCAGTTGGTGCTGGCCCGCGGCATCCCGTTCCAGTCGCTGTGCGAGCACCACCTGCTGCCCTTCTCCGGCGTCGCGCACGTCGGCTACCTGCCCGACCGGCGCATCGTGGGCCTGTCCAAGCTGGCCCGGGTGCTGGAACGGTTCGCCCGCGGCCTGCAGGTCCAGGAGCGGCTCACCCAGCAGGTCGCCGACTGCCTGGAGGAGCACCTGCACCCGATCGGCGTCGGGGTGGTTCTCGAGGCCGAGCATCAGTGCATATCGCTGCGCGGGGTGCGCGCGCACGGCACCCGCACCCTGACCTCGGCCCTGCACGGTCACCTGCGCACCGACCCGGCAGCCCGCCAGGAATTCTTCGCCCTGACCCGCGACCGGTGAGACGCTGTCCCAGCCGGACGAACCACCGCTCACCCAGAGAGAGGCACGCTCGATGAGCTCGTCGCAAACCTACGTCATCGTCGGCGCCGGCCTGGCCGGTGCCAAGGCAGCCGAGGCCCTGCGTGACCAGGGCTTCGACGGCGGCATCGTGCTGATCGGGGCCGAGCCACACCTGCCCTACGAGCGGCCGCCGCTGTCCAAGGGATACCTGGCCGGCACGTCCGAGCGGGAGAAGGTCTTCGTCCACCCCGAGAGTTGGTACGCCGAGCACGGGGTGGAGCTGCGGCTGAACCAGACGGTCACCGGGATCGACCGCGATGCCCGGACGGTGGCGCTCGCCGACGGCAGCCAGGTCGGCTACGACAAGCTGCTGCTGGCCACCGGCGCCACCCCGCGGACGCTATCGGTGCCAGGTGCCGAGGCCGAGGGTGTCTACCTGCTGCGCACCCTGGACGACTCGGAGGCGCTGAAGGCGTTGCTGGTCGGCATCTCCCGGCTGGTGGTGATCGGCGCCGGCTGGATCGGGCTGGAGGTGACCGCCGCCGCGCGGCAGGCCGGCGTCGAGGTCACGGTGGTCGAGAGCGCCGAGCTCCCGCTGCTGCGGGTGCTCGGGCCCGAGGTGGCCCGGGTGTTCGCCGACCTGCACGTCCAGCACGGCGTGGACTTCCGGTTCAACGCCAGCCTCACCGAACTGCGCACCGCCGACGGTCGCGTGACCGGCGCCGTACTCGGCGACGGCACCGTGCTCGAGGCCGACGCGGTGCTGGTGGCGGTCGGGGTCAGCCCGAACAGCCAGCTCGCCGAGGCGGCCGGGCTCAGCGTCGACAACGGCATCCTGCTCGACACCGCTCTGGGTACCAGCGACTCCCGGGTGTTCGCCGTCGGCGACGTGGCCAACGCGATGCACGGCTTCTACAACACCCAGGTCCGGGTCGAGCACTGGGCCAACGCGCTAAACCAGCCGCGGACGGTGGCGGCGTCGATGCTCGGCAAGCCTGCCGAGTACGACCAGTTGCCGTACTTCTTCACCGACCAGTACGACCTGGGCATGGAATACGTCGGCCACGTCGCCCCGGAGGGCTATGACCAGGTGGTGTTCCGTGGCGACGTACCCGGCCGCGAGTTCCTCGCCTTCTGGGTGCGCGACGGCCGGGTACTGGCCGGAATGAACGTCAACGTCTGGGACGTCGTCGACGACGTCAAGGCCCTGATCCGCTCGCGGGCCACCGTGCCGCTCGACCGGCTGGCCGATCCGGGCGTCCCGCTGGCCGAACTGGCTGGCTAGCGCCGGCCAGGCGCCGAATCGCGACTAGCCGGTGGACAGCGCGATCCGCTGCACCACGTGCAGGGCGGACTCGGACTGCTCGGCCCGGGTCTGGGCGAGTTCCACCAGGGCCAGCCGGCCGGCGGCATGGAAGGTCATCAGCTCGTTGCCGAAGTACGGACCGGCCTCGCGGTGCCAGCTGACCGGGGGCCGGGGCACCCGGGTCACCAGGCCGAGCAGCGCCCGGGTGGTGCGCTCGGCCGCCCGGCTCCAGGCCAGCCGGAACGTCAGCTTCATCGCGTTCGGCACGTAGTTGTGCAGCGGTGAGCAGGTCAGCTGGTAGACCTGCGAGTCCACCGGCTCGTCGTAGCCGGCCCGGGCCACGTAGGCGTGGTGGACGTCGCCGGACAGCACGCAGACCGTCGCCGGCGCCCGGGTGCCGCGCTTGCCCTGGGCGACCTCGCGGATCAACGCGGCGAGGGAGTTGAAGGAGGCGCCGAACGCCGCCCAGTGCTCGAGGTCGGCGGCCCGGCGCAGCGATTCCGACCAGCGCGCGATCCGGCTGCCGCGTGCGCCGTCGGCCAGCACCTCGTTCCACGCCTCGAGATCGTGCAACGCGCGGGCCAGCAGCCAGGGCAGCGAGGTTCCGATCAGCAGGTGGTCGTAGTCGCCGTCGGCCTGCTCGCTGATCCAGGCCAGCTCGTCCGCGCCGACCATGCTGCGGGTGCCGTCCAGGATCCGACCGCACCGGGAATCGATCATGAGCAACCGGATCGGCCCGAAGTCGCGCCGGTAGGACCACCGGGTGCCCTTCGCGCCGTCGGCTTCGGCGTCGGCATGCGCGGCGAAGTCGCGCAGCAGCGGCTCGACGTCGGCGCCGTGGCCGCGGACCCGCTGGAAGAGCTCGTTGGCGGCCAGGTCAGCAGGGGAGAGGTTGCCCAGGTGCTGGTAGACCCAGTACGACGACAGCCCGCCGATGACCCGCTCGGCCCACCAGTCGGTGGCCTGCATGTCCTCGCGCCAGGCGCGGGAGGTGTTCCAGTCGTCGCAGATGTCGTGGTCGTCGAAGATCATCGAGCTCGGCAGCACCGACATCAGCCAGCGGACCTCGGGGTCGGTCCAGGACTCGTCGTAGAGCCAGGTGTACTCCTCGAAGTCGGCCACCTGCTCCCGCGAACCGGTGGTGATGTCGCGCCGTCGCCGGATGCGCTGCTGGGTCGCCTCGGTGGTCTCGTCGGCATAGACCTGGTCGCCGAGCATCAGCACCGCATGCGGCCAGCTCGCCTCGTCCTGACCGGCCAGCTGCCGGGCCAGCACCATCAGCGCGTCCGGCTCGAAGTTCTGGTCGTCGGTGACCGCGGCCGACCGGGCGTAGCGGCAGGACCCGAACGCGATCCGCAGCGGCGCGCCCTCGTCGATGGTGCGGATCCGCGGCCGCGGCCGGTGGTCGTCGGGCATCGGCCACACCGGGTGGCCGTCCAACCGGACGTCGTACTCGATGCTCTGGCCGGCCGGCAGCCCGCTGAGCACCAGCAGCGCGTAATGATGCCCGGCCATGCACCAGGTCGGCTCCTGCTGGCCGAGGATCTCCACCACGCAGGCCCGGTCGGTCTCGACCCAGACGGTGGCATCGTCGTGGCCGACGTGGCGCAGGACGGGCCCGAGCAGCAGTCGCGGTGAGCTGGCAGGCGGGCTCGTGGCGGTGTCCATACAGCCCCCTCTGCCGGATCGTGCAAGCCTGGCCGGCCCGGTCGAAGCCTACCGTCCGCCCCGCGCGGCGCTGTTCGGCCGTTCGCCGGGCCAGCCGGCCGGCTGCGGGTGGCTCGGGCCTCAGCTGCCGAAACGGCCCGCAACGTCGAGGTTGCGGGCCGTTTCGATTCCTTGGAGGGGAAATGCTGGCTGCGCCCGGGATCAGGCTCAGCCGGAGGTCGGGGGCCTAGATGATCGGAGCGAAGGCCTCGGTTCCGGGAACGAGGGCAACCCCGGACATGCCGTGGGCGTTGGCGTAGGCCAGTTCCTTGGCCAGGTCGCCGACCCCGTTGGAGCCGGCCAGCGGGGCGATCGCCACCGTGGACAGCACGCCGAGCGCGTGGCCCGAGGCGTCCAGAAAGCCCGAACCCGAGTCGCCCGGAATGCCGGGGGTCACGGTGTAGACGGTGTGCGTCCAGCCGTTCGCATCGTCACCGAGGCTGGCGCCCCGCTTGGGCGACAGCAGTTCGATGCCGCCGCGCAGCAGCGAGTTGCCGTAGCTGTAGATCGACTCGCCCGCCGTGGTGCCGGCGGTCGTCGGCGCGAGCGGGCCGCCCCAGAACGGCACCGACGGGTTCACCGCGCCGACGTAGGGCGCGTCCACCTTGACCAGCGCCAGGTCGTTGTAGGCGCAGGTGTCGGCATCGGTCTCGCCGGCCTGCTGCATGGCCAGCCAGGAGGAGTAGGCGAGCGTCCCGGTGCCGACCTGGGTGCCTTCGCTGACCAGGCTGGCGCCCTTGTTGAAGGTGACCGGGGTGCCGAGGGGCAGCGACTGGGTCGAGCAGCCGTCGGTGTCGGTGGCCGCGCCGGTGCCCGCGCAGTGCGCGGCGTAGCCGACATAGGTGGACACGCTGTCGCTGTAGACGAAGTTGGCGGTGCACTGGGCGCCCGCGGTGAACATCTGGGTACCGGGGTGGATCGCGGCGGTGGCGGCCGGCGCCCACCGCGGTGCGGCGATGGTCGCGGCCTCGGCCGAGGGCGCGGCGGCCAGGGCGATGATCGCGCCGGCACTGACGACGGTGGCCAGGCTCTGCCTGAACCCGAGGGACATGCGCACTGAAAGTCCTCCTGTCGAGACTGAAGGATGGGCCTTTGGAAGGAGGAACGAGGTCGCCGGGCCGAGGTTACGGCCGTCGAGCGGACCGGTGTGGCTCAGTCCAGTGCGGTGCGTACCGAGTAGAGCTCGGGGAAGAAGGTCCGGTCCAGTGCCTTGCGCAGGAACGCGGCGCCGCTGGAGCCACCGGTCCCGACTTTGCCGCCGATCATCCGCTCGACCGTCTTGAGGTGGCGGAACCGCCAGAACTGGAACGCGTCCTCGACGTCGACCAGGGCCTCGCAGGTCTCGTACAGGCTCCAGTTCTCGGCGGGGGCGTCGTAGATCACCTTGAAGATGTCGACAAGTTCGGGAATGAAGGTGTGCGCTTCGGTAACGTCGCGGCCGGTGGCCGAGGCGGGCACCGGATGGCCGTGCCGGGACAGGTAGGCCAGGAATTCGTCGTACAGGGTGGGGGAGTTCAGCAGGTCGGTCAGCGTGGCGTGAGCGGTGCGGTCCTGCTCGAACATCTGCAACATGCGGGCGTTCTTGTTGCCGAGCATGAACTCCACCGCGCGGTACTGGAAGGATTGGAAGCCCGATGAGCTGGCCAGCGAGTCACGGAAGCTGAGGTACTCGCTGGGGGTCAGGGTCGCCAGGATCGTCCACTGGTCGGTCAGGGTGTGCAGGATCCCCTTGACCCGGGCCAGTCGCTTGAGGGCCAACCCGACGTCGTCGGCGCGCAGGCCGTCGCGGGCCCCCATCAGCTCGTGCAGCAGCAGCTTCAGCCACAGCTCGCTGGTCTGGTGCTGGATGATGAACAGCAGCTCGTCGTGGGCCGCCGGCTTCGAGCGGGGATGCTGGGCGCCCAGCAACTCATCCAGGTGCAGGTAGTCGCCGTAGGACATCTCCTCGCGGAAATCCAGCCGGATACCGGCCTCGATCTCGGTCGCCGGGCCGCCGGCCGGTGGGGTGCCGTCGGTGCCGGCACTGTCCTTGGTGGTCATCAGGCACACCCCCGCTCGTGGATCGGGTCTCGGTTCTCGGCTCTCGCATCGGCCGATAACGCCACCCTAACATCGCCGTCAGGCGCCGTCCTGGCTCCAGCTCGACCGGCCGGCGGCGGGATTCCGCCTCAGAACTGGGCCGCCCAGGACAGCTCCGTCCCGCGGTGGGCGCGCTGGGCGAGGATGGAGATCGAGTCGTCGACGATGGTCGCCAGATCATGGACGATCGGCACATTGCGGGAGTCGAAGGTGACCCGCTCGGCGACCAGCACCGGCTGGCCGGCGGGCCTGCCCACCGCTGCCGCGATCGTCGCCGACAGGGCTCGCGCACGAAGTGTCTCGGTGGCTCGCACGATCGCGAGCTGGCAGCGCTGCTCCAACGAGCGGTACAGCGAGGCAACCTCGAAGTCGACGTCCAGCAGCGCCTGCGACCAGGGCAGCGGGATCCAGGACACCTGATGGACGGCCGGCCGCCGCCCGATCCGGCGCAGCCGTTCCAGCCGCAGGGCCGGCTCGCCGCGCGGCCGGTCCAGCGATCCGGCCACGCCGGCCGGCAGCGCGCGCAGCCGGTGGCCCAGCACCACGGTCGCCAGTTCCACCCCCTGGGCCCGCAGGTCCTCGGCCAGGCTGTTGAGCGAGCGCAGGTCCAGGGTCGGCACCGGGGTGACGAAGGTTCCGCGGCCGGGCAGTTGCGCGATCAGGCCGTCGGCCTCGAGCTCGCCGAGCGCCTGCCGCAGGGTCATCAGGGTGACGCCGTACTCCCGGCTCAGCAGGGCCTGCGAGGGCAGCGGCTTGCCGGGCCGGAACTCGCCCCGGCCGATCCGGGCGGCCAGATCCTGCCCGATCTGGCGGTACTTCGCGATCCCCGCCCTGGGCACCAGCTGCCTCCCTGTCGGCCGCGATGCGCCGCGGCTCGCAATCACCTTAGTACCGCCAGCCGCCGGAGGTGCCAGGAACGTGCGGGATCGGATCAACACTTCTAGAAGACCGTCGGCTTCCTGGTAGGCTTGGACCGCGGTCGGTCCCTGCCGGCCGACCGGAACCGCCGAGAATGCACCACAAACACCTGAGAAATCGGTACCAAGATGAACAGCTCGTCAGGCCCGTCTCCCGCCGTCCCAGCCCCGATCGAGCAGCCGGGCACGTCGACGCTGCTGACCGCCGACCGGTCCGTCATGACCGACCCCGGCGCGCTGGGCCGGTTCGGGGGCTTCGGCGGCCGCTACGTCCCCGAGGCGCTGATCCCGGCCTGCGAGGAGCTGGAGGCCGCCTACCGCGAGGCCCGTGCGGACCCGAGCTTCCAGAGCGAGTTGACCCAGACGCTGCAGGTCTACGCCGGCCGCCCGACGCCGGTGACGCCGGCGGCCAGGCTCTCGCAGGAGCTGGGGATCAACCTGTTGCTCAAGCGGGAGGATCTCGCCCACACCGGCTCGCACAAGATCAACAATGTGATCGGCCAGGCGCTGCTCGCGCGCCGGATGGGCAAGCAGCGGTTGCTCGCCGAGACCGGGGCGGGCCAGCACGGGGTCGCCACCGCGACCGCCGGCGCGCTGCTCGGCTTGGACGTCACCGTCTACATGGGCGAGGTGGACACCCAGCGCCAGCAGCTCAACGTCTTCCGGATGGAACTGCTGGGCGCGACCGTGGTGCCGGTGACCAGCGGCAGCCGGACCCTCAAGGATGCGTGCAGCGAGGCGCTGCGCCAGTGGGTGTCGCAGGTCGACGAGGCCTACTACTGCCTGGGCTCGGTGATGGGACCGCATCCCTACCCCTGGATGGTCCGGGAGTTCCAGAGCGTGATCGGGTCCGAGGCGCGTGGCCAGTGTGCCGGCCTGCTGCGCCGCGGCGTGCCGGATGTGGTGGTGGCCTGCGTCGGGGGCGGATCGAACGCCGCCGGGACGTTCGCCGGCTTCGTCGACACCTCCGCGCGGATGGTGGGGGTCGAGGCGGCCGGCGGCGCGGCGATGACCGACGGCTCGCCCGGAATCCTGCACGGTTTCTACTCCCAGGTGCTGCAGGACGACGATGGCCAGGTCCGGGAAGCGCACTCGATCTCGGCCGGCCTGGACTATCCGGGCGTGGGCCCCGAACACGCCAGCCTGGGCAGCTCCGGACGGGTCGAGTACACCACCGCCACCGACGAGCAGGTGCTCGAGGCGGTGGTGCTGCTGGCCCGCAGCGAGGGCATCCTGGCCGCCCTGGAATCCGCTCACGCGCTCGCCTGGATCATCCAGGCGGCGCGGTCGGGCGACCTGGCCGCCGGCTCGACGGTGCTGATGACCCTGTCCGGGCGCGGCGACAAGGACGCCAGCCAGCTGATGGGCCTGCTGGCATGACCAGTCCCGTGCTGAGCGCTCCCGGAGCGGTGCAGCAGTCATTGCTGCGCCGGCGCGCGGCCGGCGGCAAGTCGCTGGTGCCCTTCGTCACCGCCGGCATCACCCCGGACTGGACGGCCTATGTCCGGGCATGCGCCGAGCACGGTGCCGACGCCATCGAGATCGGGTTGCCGTTCTCCGATCCGATGCTGGACGGACCGGTGATCCAGGCCGCGTCCGGCCAGGCGCTGGCCCGCGGGGCGCGGATCGCCGACCTGCTCGAGGAGATCGGTGCCTCCGGCCCAGGAGCAGCCCCGGGCTCGACCGGGGTCCCGCTGATCGTGATGACCTACAGCAACATCGTGCGCCGCCACGGCGACGAGGCGTTCTGCCACGCGCTGGCCGCCGCCGGCATCGGCGGGCTGATCGTGCCCGATACCCCGCTGGACGAGATCGAGCCGCTGCTCGCCGCCAGCCGGGCGGCCGGCCTGGAGTTGATCCTGCTCGTCGCACCGTCGACCAAGCCGCACCGGGTCAGCCGGATCGCCGAACTCAGCAGCGGGTTCGTCTACGCGGTGAGCAACATGGGGGTGACCGGGGTGCGGGACGCGGTCTCCGACACCGTCCAGCGCACCGTGGACGGCGTCCGGCAGCACACCAGCCTGCCGGTGCTGGTCGGCTTCGGCATCTCCTCACCCGCCCAGGCGGTCGAGGTCAGCCGGCACGCCGACGGCGTGGTGGTGGCATCGGCCCTGATGCGGGACGTGCTGGCCGGTGCCTCGCCGGCCGACCTGGCGGCGACGGTGTCCTCGTTCCGGACCGCGCTGGACGGCACCGACTGGAGCGCGGCCCGCTGAGGCTCAGCCGGCCTGCCGCAGCACCAGCAGCCGGCCGGCCACCAGGCCCTCGGAGATCAGCCCGCCGATGATCTGCTCCTGCTGCCGGGCGGTCTGCCAGCGCCGGTCGCCGCCGTGCTGGCGCTCGATCAGCTCCTCCACCCGATCGGCAGCCGCCCGCCAGTCCGGTTCCGGATCGGCGAAGTCGGCCAGCTCGGCCTGCTCGGCAACCACCAGGCCGGCGCCGGCCAGCAGTTTGGCCAGTTCCGCCTCGGTGCGGAAGGAATTGCCCTCCGGTTGCTCGGGAAGCCGCTCGACCGTCCGCAGGAAGACCAGCATGCCCACCGGTGCGTCCGGCTCGGCCACCCGCCGCAACTCCGCGAGCAGCCCGG
This sequence comes from Pseudonocardiales bacterium, assembly GCA_030840415.1. GTDB lineage: Bacteria > Actinomycetota > Actinomycetes > Mycobacteriales > Jatrophihabitantaceae > Jatrophihabitans_A. The sequence continues at coordinate 19,798 of JAVEEO010000240.1, forward strand.
CCTGGTCCGGCACCGTGCACAGCACGCCCAGGCTCCACACCGCGTCGAACATGCCGGCGGCGAACGGCAGCCGCTCGCCGGCCGCGGCCACCACCGGGTGCCCGAACAGCCGGGCCGAGGCCCGGCAGGCAGCGGTCATCGGCTCGGCGAGCACCGGCCGCACCCCGTAGCGATGCGCGGCCAGCTCTGCCGGGCCGCCCACGCCGGCACCGCAGTCGAGCAGGCGCATCCCGGAGCGCAGCCCCAGCCGGTCGGCCAGCCAGTACAGCGCGGCCGGACTTCCGCTGCCCCGGCAGGCCGCCGGTACCGCATGCTCCTGGCCGAGCTGGGCGACCGCGTCGGCGGTCCAGGCGGCCATGGTGTCGAACTCGTCGGCCATCGCCTCGGTGTCGGTCATAGCTGCGACCGTATCCGGTGCCCGATCTCGGCCTTGATCTCGGCGGCGGCGTACTCGCCCCGGCCTGAGGCGAGCCCCGACAGGTTGACCCCGGCAACACCCTCGATCGCCAGCACCTGGCGGGCTTCGGCCACCGCGGCTTCGATGCCGGCCACCACCGGGTCGGCGGCCGCAAGCACCCGCGACACCGGCTCGGGATCCAGGTGCAGGCCCGGGAAGTTCTGCAGGACCTGGGCCGAGCGCGCGTCGGTGTAGACCGCGACGCCGGCGATCAGCGGCAGGGTGAGGCCGGCGTCCCGGGCCGCCCGCACGAAGTCGGCCAGCCCGCCCGGGCTGCCGGCGTGGTTGAGAAAGGCCAGCCGGGCACCGGCCCGCTGCTTGTTCAGCAGCCGGGCGGGGCGCAGCTGCCGGGGCGGCGCGTCCGGTGCTTCGGCCACCGCCACCGGCAGGCCCAGTGAAGCGGCCAGGCCGGCCAGCCGGGTGCCGTCCAGGTCGAACACCTGGGTCACGCCGGGCCGCACGCCCTCGGCGCGACCGTCGCCCGTGACGCACAGCACCCCATCGGCCCCAGCGATCCGCAAGCCGACCAGTTCCTGCTCCAGCACCAGCCGGTTGCGGTCCCGGCAGGTCAGCGTCAGCCAGCCGGTGCCACCGGCCTGCTGGATCAATGCGGCCATCAGGGTCGGGGGAAAGTCCGGTCGGTTCTGGTGCTCGCCGACCAGCAGGGCATCGCAGGAGCCGGCCAGCACCGCGGTTATGCCGGTCACCGCATCGGCGTCATAGGCCGGCAGGGTCAGGTCGGTGACCACCACCGGGCCCGACCGGGCGGCTTCGAGCAACCTGCTTGCGGGAAGCTGCCGGGGCGGCGTCGGATCGATCCAGGCCGGCACCGCCGACCGATCGGTGAACGGGCACCGGTGTGGACCCATCTCGCACGACAGGTCGGCACGCACCCCTCCGCACGGGCCGAACACCATGTGCTTGGGGCAGGCCGGCTCCCGGGTCAGCGGTACCGGACGGTCCAGGTGTGCGGATGCGGCGTCCGGTGATTCGGCTTGCACGCCGAGATCATGGCACGCTGCTCCCCACCGCCGAGCGGCCCGGTGATTCAGCTGTGCTCGATCCAGCAGCCCATCACGACGGTCGCCATCTCGTAGGCGAGGTCGGTACGCCGTTGCTGCTGCGGCCCGAACGTCTCCGGCAGGCCGGTGGTGTCGACCCGCAGCGTCGAGCTGTCCTTGAGCACGACCGCGATCCCGGTCGTGGTCGCGAAAGCCTGCTCGCCCACCCCCTGCAACGCGGTGGTGGCGCCCAGCCGGGTACGCAGCGCCTGGAAGTAGCTGGCAGCCGCCGCCTTGCTGGCGGATTCCTTGACCGACAGCACCATCTTTCCCATCGGAAGGGCGTAGGTGCAGGTGAAGAGCTGGTCCTGCCAGCTCGTGCTTACCGGTGCCGGCGCGTCCAGCTTCAGCACCGTCCGCACCTCGTCGCGGACATCACCGGTGCACACCATCCTCGACTTGGCCGACGGCTGGCCAGGAGTA
>JAVEEO010000247.1 GCA_030840415.1 Pseudonocardiales bacterium
CTGCTGCCGCTGTTCGGCCAGTACCTGGACAAGCTCGGCACCATCCGGCACGTGGTGGTCTTCGACGACGGCTCGCCCGCCCCGCTGCCCGAGGATCCACGGGTACTGCGCTGGCAGGACGTGGCCGGCGACGAACTGGACTTCACCGGCATGGTCAGCGACGAGCAGACCGCGGCCGCGCTCTGCTACACCACCGGCACCACCGGAAACCCCAAGGGCGTGCTGTACTCGCACCGCTCCACCTACCTGCATTCGCTGATCACCCAGGTACCGGGCACCTTCGCCCTCAACGACGCAGACATCGCGATGCCGGTGGTGCCGATGTTCCACGCGATGGCCTGGGGGCTGCCCTACGCCGGTGTGATGGCCGGTGCCAGCCTGGTGCTGCCCGGTCCCGGCATGGCACCGGCGGCGCTGCTGGACCTGCTCGAAACCGAGCGGGTCACCCTCACCGCCGGCGTGCCGACGATCTGGATGGGCATGCTGCCATTGCTGGCCGGCCGGGACCTGTCCGCCCTGCGCAGCGTGATCTGTGGCGGCTCGGCGGTACCCAAGGCGCTGTCCGAGGGCTGGCGACAGGCGATCGGGCTGCCGATTACCCAGGCCTGGGGCATGACCGAGCTCTCGCCGTTGGGCACGGTGTGCTCGATGCGGGCCGAGCATGCCGGGCTGCCCGAGGAGCAGAAGGCCGACATCCGCACCACCGCGGGGATTGCGCCGGCCGGGGTCGAGATGCGGATCGTCGATCCGGAGACCCGCGAGGAGCTGCCCTGGGACGACCAGGCCACCGGTGAGCTGGAGACCCGGGGCCCGTGGATCGCGCGGCAGTACTACCGCACCTCCGAGCCCGGCGAGCAGTTCTCCGACGACGGCTGGCTGCGCACCGGCGATGTCGCGGCGATCTCGGAACTCGGCTATCTCAGGCTGGTCGACCGCACCAAGGACCTGATCAAGTCCGGCGGTGAGTGGATCTCCTCGGTGGAGCTGGAGAACCAGATCATGGCCCATCCCGCGGTTGCCGAGGCGGCGGTGATCGCCGTTGCGCATCCACGCTGGATGGAGCGGCCGCTGGCCTGCGTGGTGCTCAAGACCGACCAGCAGCTGGACAAGGCCGAGCTGCTGGACTTCCTGGCCGGCCGGGTGGACCGCTGGGGCCTGCCCGATGACATCGTTTTCCTCGACGAGATCCCCAAGACCAGCGTCGGCAAGTTCTCCAAGAAGACGCTGCGCGAGCGGTTCGCCGACCTGCGGTTCGCCGAATGAGCTCAGGCGCCCAACTCCCCGTTCGCGGATGAGTTCCGGCGCCTGACCCCCGTTCGCGGCTGAGCTCCGGCGCCTGAGCCGCGGTTCGGGGCACGAGTTCGGCGACCGCTTCGCTGCACACCACACCCGAGCCGCCGCGCAAGGGTGACGTCACACGACGGCGGTGCCTACCTCAGGCCGAGCCGAGCAACCCCGACCAATCTCATGACTTTCACATCAACCGCAGACTAACGCCGGCTGCCCACCGGACGATGGGTTCTCCTGACGCACGGCAACCGGCAGTTCGGGCGCGGCCACTACTAGCGCGGGCCATTCCGAGACCTGTCAGCGACACGGTGACGACAGGTAACGATTTGAACACGTAGGGCAGCCGCTCTACTACTGACAGTTACGGTGCCGTCGTTATAGATGTGACCCAAGTGACCAGAGTGCCAAACCCCGCTGGGGTTCAGGGCACGCCGGCGGTCGGTCAGCGACCACCAGAGCAGTCAGGACGAGCACAGATGCGCAACGGCGACACCACCCGCACGACCACCCCGACCGGCCGGTGGACGGCACTGGCACGCCGGGCCGTCCGCCCCGCACTGGCACGCCAGGCCGCCCACCCCGCACCGGCCCGCCGGACCGGGCGGCCAGTGCCAGCCCGCCCGCTGTTCTCCCGCCGGATAGCCGGCCCGCTGCTCGCCGCCGGGGCCGCCATGGTCACCGGACTGGCCCTGCTCACCCCGGCCGCCACCGCGGTCACCGGCACCAACCCGATCGGCGTGCTCGACTCGGTCTCGGTCCGGGGCTCGGACGGCACCGTCACCATCTCGGGCTGGACGGCCGACCAGGACGACCCGACCGACCCGCTGCGGGTGGAGATCTACGACAACGGAAGCTACGCCACCGCCACGATCGCCCAGACCCCCCGTCCCGACGTCAGCGTCTCGGTGCCCAAGATCGGCCCGAACCACGGCTTCACGGTCAGCTACGCCGGCAAGACCGGGGTGCACCAGGTGTGCGCGCTGGCCCTCAACCACGTCGGCGGCAGCAACACCCAGCTCGGCTGCCGCGGCGTCCGGGTCAACAACGACCCGGTCGGCGTCCTCGAGGTCAGCCCGCAGCGGCCGGGCGGTTTCCTGGTCAGCGGCTACGCGCTCGACCCCAACTCCCCCAGCTCCGCCGTCCTGATCCGTACCTACCTCGACGGCAAGTACCTCAACGGCCGGCTGGCCACCGCCGCCCGCACCGACCTGCCGGCCCAGTACGCCGCCGGCGGCCCCAACCACGGCTTCTCCTTCCTCACCTCGATGCCGGTCGGCACCCACCAGGTGTGCGTCTACGCGCTCAACATCGGCGCCGGCTCGGTGAACCCCCGGCTCGGCTGCCGCACCGTGACGAAGGTCGACAACCCGGTCGGCGCGCTGGAGTCCAGCCCGCAGCAGCCTGGGGGCTTCCGGGTCACCGGCTACGCCCTGGACCTCGACACCACCAGCCCGATCGCGGTGCGCATCTACCTCGACGGCCGCTACGTCGCCACGGGGCCCGCCTCGGCCGCCCGTCCGGACCTGCTCACCCGCTACCCGGCCTACGGCCAGAACCACGGCTTCGCGATCTTCACCCCGGTCCCGGCCGGCACCCACCAGCTCTGCGCGTACGGCATGAACGTCGGCGCCGGCACGGTCAACACCCGGTTCGGCTGCCGCACCGTGACGATGAACAGCAACCCGCTCGGCGTCCTGGAGTCCAGCCCGCAGCAGCCGGGCGGCTTCCTGGCAACCGGCTACGCCCTCGACCCCGACACCACCAGCCCGGTCACGGTGCGGGTCTACCTCGACGGCCGCTACGTCGCCAACGGCCTCGCCTCGGCCGCCCGTCCGGACGTGGCGACCCGCTATCCCGGCTTCGGCCAGAACCACGGCTTCGCGATCTCCACCCCGGCCACCGCCGGCACCCACCAGCTGTGCGCGTATGCGATGAACGTCGGCGCCGGCACGGCCAACACCCGGTTCGGCTGCCGGACGGTCTCGCGGACCGCCGACCCGGCCGGCTCCGGAGCCACCATCGCGCGGGTCGGGACCACCAACACCGTCGCGATCTCGGGCTGGGCGCTCGATCCGGACACCGCAGCCCCGATCAAGGTGCGCATCACCAGTGACGGCGTGGAGAAGCAACTGCTGACCGCCAACCTGGCCTCGTCCGGCTCGGCCGCCGGCTGGCCGCGCTACGGCACCAACCACGGCTACTCGGTCAACCTGGGGCTGGACGGCTTCGAGCACCTGGTCTGCGCGACCGCCCTCAACGTCGGTGCCGGCAAGGACGTCTCGCAGGGTTGCCAGCGGATCACCACCTCCGGCTCGGCCTCACCGGCGGCTCCGACCGGGCTGGCCGCCTGGGCGGGCAGCAAGCAGGCCACCCTGAACTGGGTCGCCTCCCGGGCCGTCGCGGCACCGGTGACCAGCTACGAGATCACCGTGACGCCCGGCAACCGGGTGGTCAGCGTCGCCGGCAGCTCGCTCGCGGCAACGGTGACCGGCCTGACCAACGGCACCGCCTACACCTTCACCGTGCGGGCCATCAACCTCTACGGCCGCAGCTCGTCGGCCAGCGTGCGGGCCACCCCGACCAACGTGCCGCCCCAGCAGTCCCCGGCCCCGGTCTCGACCAGCCACTACGTCCGCAACCTGACCGGCAACGCCAGCATCGACCTGCCGATGATGCGCAAGATGGGCGCCACCGACGCCAGCTACAACCCGTCCGGGCACAGCTACCTGGTGCTGCTGCAGATCGGCGGCCAGGACGAGTACCGCAAGGGCGTGCTGCTGTCGGCCATCGCCAAGTACGTCAGCTACCCCACAGTGGTGGCCGGGATGAAGGCCTACCTGGACGGCTACGTCAGCGCCCAGCGGCCCTACGCCCCGCTGACGCTGGCGATCGGGACCAACAACGACGTCGACGTCAACTACTCGGCCGGCGTCTCCTGGGCCCGCAACGTGGTCAACCCGGTGCTGTCCTACGCCGCCAGCAAGTACCCCGGGGTGGTGATCGCCGGCGCCAACGACATCGAGCCGGGTTTCTCGGCCACGGTTAGCGAGAGCCGGGCGTGGGTGTCGGGTTACCTGGCCTCCACCAGCAGCAAGTACGTCTTCAACGGCTCAGCCGACGGCTGCTCGACCTCGGTACCGGGCAGTCGGTGCAACAACGGCTGGACGATGGCCGACCTGCAGTGGCTGTCCGGCGGGGCCGCCCCCACCCGGACGATCAGCCTGCCGCAGATCTACAACTACGCGATGCCGCTGCAGTGGAAGAACATCTCGCTGACCGGCACGTCGGCGGGCAAGCCCCGGATCTACTTCGGTGGCCCGCTCACCGAGGTGACCGCCTGCACCCAGGCCGGCTCGTGCGGCAGCATCTCCAACATCGACGCCTGGAACCGGTTGTGGAGCGCCATCTCCTCCACCGCGGCCACCAAGCAGTTCGAGATGCCGCACGGCACCGACCTGCGGATCAACTGAGCAGACTGGGCCGATGAACACCGAACCCCGCCGCCTGTCCCTGCTGCTGTGCGCCGTCCTGGCGCTGACCGTGGCCTGCTCACCGGACGCCAAGGACACCGGCGCGGCGGCGCCGGTGACCAGCCAGCCGTCCAGCTCGGCGCCGGCCACCAGCACCGCGGCGACCAGCGCTGCTGCCCCCACCGCCAGCCGGCCGGCCACCGCGGCCTCCTCGGCCAGCCCGGTCCCGTCCAAGCCGTCGAGCGCGCCGGCCAGCACCGCGAGCACCGCACCGGCCGGCCCGATCGACGGGCCGGGCGGCTGCCCCACCGCGGTCCTGAAGATCGAGGCGCTGCGGGGTTCCGGAGCCGCCGGGCACCAGTACGCGTTCGTGCAGTTCACCAACTCCTCGAAGAAGGCCTGCTCGCTGACCGGCTACCCGGGCGTGCAGCTGGTCAGGGCCGGCAAGCCGATGGGTCAGCCCGCGGTCCGCAGCGGCAAGCCGATCCACCGGGTGCAGCTGGCCCCGGGTCACTCGGTCACCGCCCAACTGGTGGACGCCTCGACCTGCGAGGCCGACAAGTCCGACTCGGTGGCGATCTATCCGCCGAACCGGACCGAACGGGTGGTGGTGCCCCTGTCGCTGCGCGGCTGCGCGCTGACCATCGACCCGGTGGTCGCCAGCTGAGCACCGGCAGCACCGAGCAGCGGTTCGGCGGCTGAGGATCGATCCGGCCGCCGGACCCGCTCGGGCACCTGGTCAGGACACCCTACGGTCCGGGTGCAGAATCGAGGGCATGACCTACCTCGCCGCCGAGAACCGCTACGACCGCATGACCTACCGCCGGGTGGGCCGCAGCGGGATCAAGCTTCCGCTGATCTCGCTGGGTCTGTGGCACAACTTCGGTGGCGACCGGCCGCTGGAGACCCAGCGGGCGATCCTGCGGCGCGCCTTCGACCTCGGCGTCGTCCACTTCGACCTGGCCAACAACTACGGCCCGCCGTACGGCTCGGCCGAGTCGAACTTCGGCATCCTCTACGCCCAGGACTTCCGCCCATACCGCGACGAGCTGTTCCTGTCCACCAAGGCCGGCTGGGACATGTGGCCGGGGCCGTACGGCGACCTGGGCTCCCGCAAGTACCTGCTGGCCAGCCTGGACCAGTCGCTGCGGCGGATGGGGGTGGACTACGTCGACGTCTTCTACCACCACCGCAACGATCCGGACACGCCGCTGGAGGAGACCATGGGGGCGCTGGACCAGGCGGTCCGCTCCGGCAAGGCGCTCTACGCCGGCATCTCCTCCTACTCCCCGCAGCGAACCGCCGAGGCCGCCCGGATCCTGCGCGAGTTGGGCACCCCGCTGTTCATCCACCAGCCGTCCTACTCGCTGCTCAACCGCTGGATCGAGGGCGGCCTGCTCGACGTCACCGATGAGGTGGGTGCCGGCGTGATCGCCTTTTCCCCGCTGGCCCAAGGAATGCTGACCGACAAGTACCTCGACGGGGTACCGGCCGGCTCGCGGATGGCGGCCAACACCTCGCTGCCGGCCGAGCTGCTGACCGAGCAGAACCTGGCCCACATCCGGGCGCTGAACGAGATCGCCGGACGGCGCGGCCAGTCGCTGGCCCAGCTGGCCCTGGCCTGGGCGGCCCGGGACGAGCGGGTCAGCTCGGTGCTGATCGGCGCCTCCTCGGTGCGCCAGTTGGAGCAGAACATCGCCGCGCTGGACAACCGGTCCTTCACCGCCGACGAACTCGCCGAGATCAACCAGCACGCGGTCGAGGGCGGCATCGACCTCTGGCGCGAGGTCGCCACCAGCTGAGGTGACGATCACGCCGGGGAATGCCGGCCGGGCGCGAGGCAGTTGGCCTCTACCGTGACGACGTCTGCCTACTCCTCATCCGCCCTCGGCCGCACCGGCGAAACGACCTCGCCGGGAGCGTTCGGGCAGGCGCAGGTCGGCGGTCTCGACACCGTCGACGCGGCACCGGATGGCCGGCACCGGATCCTGATCGTGGCCGCCGTGATCCTCACCGGCCTGACCATGCGGGTCGCGGTCACCAGCGTCGGCGCGCTGCTGACCGACCTGGAGCGCGGCCTGCACGCCTCGTCCTCGATCGCCGGCGTGATCACCACGTTGCCGGTGATCGCCTTCGCCGGCATCGGCTTCCTCGGCCCCCGGCTGGCGCACCGCTTCGGCGAGCACCGGCTGGTGACCGCCGCGCTGCTGGCCGCCACCACAGGCCTGGTGCTGCGGGCGGTGGCCGGCAGCGTCTGGCTGTTCGCGGTGCTGAGCATGCTGGCCCTGACCGGCGGCGCGATCGCCAACGTGCTGATGCCGGCGCTGGTCAAGCGGCACTTCCCGGACCGGATCGGGACGATGACGGCGGTCTACACCACCGCACTGGCCATCGGCATGACCGCCTCGGCCGGCCTATCGGTGCCGCTGGCCGACCTGGGTGGGCACAACTGGCGGTTCGGGATCGGCGCGTGGGCGCTACTCACCGCCGTCGCGGTGCTGCCCTGGCTGCCGATGCTGGCCGGGGATCGCCCGGACGCCGCGACGTTGCCGGACCGGGTGCCGCTGGGCCGGCTGCTGGGCAGCAAGCTGGCCTGGGCCCTGGTGCTGATGTTCGCCTTCCAGTCCTTCCAGGCCTACATCGCCTTCGGCTGGTTCACCGACTTCTTCCGCTACCACCACCTCGACGCGACCCGGGCCGGCCTGCTGGTGGCCTTTTACGCGGCATTGTCGATCCCGGTCTCGATGGTGATCCCGGCGCTGGCGGTGCGTGGCCAGCGGCTGATCGTGCTGGGCTTGGCGGCCGCCACCCTGGTGTCCTACCTGGGCATGCTGGCGGCTCCGGTCGGCGGCGCCTGGCTGTGGATGCTGCTCGGCGGCATCGGCAGCGGGATGTTCCCGCTGACCTTGACCATGATCGGGCTGCGCTCACGCGAGCTCGCGACCACCGCGGCGCTGTCGGCCTTCGTCCAGGGCATCGGCTACATCCTGGCCGGAACCGGCCCGCTGCTGGTCGGGGTTCTGCTCGGGATCTCCGACAGCTGGACCTGGCCGCTGGTGCTGCTGATCCTGGCGGTGCTCGGATCAGCCAGTGCCGGCTGGTATGCCGGGCGCCCGGACTTCGTGGACGAGGAGCTCCGCCGGCCGGTGACCACGCCGCTGGGAGCTCAGTAGGCCTGCAGCCCGAGCCGGATGGCGACCAGCACACCGGCCGCGGCGATCAGCAGCCGTAACGGCCGGGCCGGTAGCCTGCGGACCACCAGCGGG
>JAVEEO010000285.1 GCA_030840415.1 Pseudonocardiales bacterium
GATTCGTTCCAGCAGATGCGGCAGGCATTCACCCTGACCCGCCAGAACGATGCCCGACTTGTCCCGTATCTGGTGCTGACGGTCGTTGCGGTGGCGACGGTGATCTACCTGTTGATGCTGCTGATCACCGGCAGCGTCTGGCTGCCGATCCTGCCCGCCCTGCTGTTCGGCCTGATCGCCGCGCTGTTCCTGTTCTCCCGCCGGGCCCAGAGCTCGGCCTACCGGCAGGCCGAGGGCCAGGCCGGCGCGGCCGCCTACGTCCTCGGCCAACTGCGCGGCGACTGGCACAAGACCGACGCCGTGGCCGGGACGCCGCAACTGGACGCGGTGCACCGACTGCTCGGCCGCCCCGGTGTGGTGTTGATCGGGGAGGGCGCGCCGCAGCGGGTCAAGCCGCTGCTGGCCCAGGAGAAGAAGCGGGTCGCCCGGCTCGCCGGCGACGCCCCGATCTATGACGTGGTGGTCGGCCGCGGTGAGGGCGAGGTGCCGCTGGCCAAGCTCAACACGCACCTGATGAAGCTGCCGCGCAACCTGTCCAAGGAGCAGGTGGTCGCGCTGGACCGGCGGCTGGCCGCTCTCGGTGCCCAGCGCGCTCCGCTCCCCCAGGGGCCGATGCCCGGTGGCGCGAAGATGCGCAGCGTGCAGCGCGCGGCCCGCCGTCGCGGCTGAGCGCGGTGCCCGAAGCGGCAGAGCCCACCGTGCCCGAAGCGGCTGGACCCCCATTGGCCGGTTCGGCAACCCCCTACTACCGAGGTCAGCAGATCGGCTTGCCACCGTCCGGGCCGGGATCGCTGGCCCCGACCGGCCGCCGGATCGCCGCCTTCGTCATCGACCTGGTGGCCGCTGGCCTGGTGGCCAGCCCCTTCGTCGAGCGGCGCGACCTGCCTGGCCTGGCGGCGCACCTGCCCGGCCAGTGGAGCCTGATCCCGCTCGCGTTGGACTACCTGATCGGGTTGCTGCTGTTCGGCCGGACGTTCGGCATGTACCTCACCGGGTTGCGGGTGGTCCGGGTGGACGCCCGGCTGCCGGTCGGGCCGGTACGCGCGCTGGTGCGCACCGCGCTGCTGGTTGCCCTCCTACCGGCGCTTGTCGCCGACCAGGACTTCCGGGGCCTGCACGACCGGCTGACGGCTACCGCGGTGATCGTCCACTGAGGGCCCTCCGCCGAGGACTGTCCACAGCTACTCGTCTCCCCGCGCGGGCGGGCCGGCTCAGGGCGTAACGTCGCGGAAACAGTCGGGACACCGGGTAGCAATCGGGCGCCACTAGGTTTGGCAGCACGTTCTGTGATCTCCCACCCCACCCGAGGCAGACGACAAGGACTTGCAGATGTTCTCCAGCTCCGACGAGGTACTCAGCTTCATCAAGAACGAGGGCGTCGAGTTCATCGACGTCCGGTTCACCGATCTGCCCGGCGTGCAGCAGCACTTCAACGTCCCCGCGGCGGGCTTCACCTCCGATGCCTTCACCGAAGGGCTGATGTTCGACGGCTCGTCGATCCGCGGCTTCGCCGCCATCCACAAGTCCGACCTCAAGCTGCTGCCCGACCCGGCCACCGCCTACGTGGACCCGTTCCGGACCGCCAAGACGCTGAACCTCAACTTCTCCATCGTCGAGCCGCGCACCGGCGAGCCGTACGGCCGAGACCCGCGCCAGGTGGCGACCAAGGCCGAGGAGTACCTCACCTCGACCGGCATCGCCGACACCGTCTACTTCGGCCCGGAGGCCGAGTTCTACATCTTCGACGACGTCCGGTACGAGTCCAAGATCAACGGCTCGTGCTACTCGGTGGACTCGATCGAGGGCTCCTGGAACAGCAACCGCGCGGCGGAGGGCGGCAACCTCGGCTACAAGACCCGGATCAAGGGCGGCTACTTCCCGGTCTCGCCGTACGACCACTACTCCGACCTGCGCGACGAGATGAGCCTGGAGCTCATGAGGGCCGGCCTGCAGATCGAGCGGGCCCACCACGAGGTCGGCACCGCCGGCCAGGCCGAGATCAACTACAAGTTCGACACCCTGACCCACGCCGCCGACCAGATCCTGATGTTCAAGTACATCGTCAAGAACGTGGCCTGGCGCAACGGCAAGACCGCCACCTTCATGCCCAAGCCGCTGTTCGGCGACAACGGCTCGGGCATGCACTGCCACCAGTCGCTGTGGAAGGACGGCGAGCCGCTGTTCTACGACGAGACCGGCTACGCGGGACTGTCCGACACCGCCCGCTACTACATCGGCGGGCTGCTGCACCACGCCCCGTCGCTGCTGGCCTTCACCAACCCGACGGTGAACTCCTACCACCGGCTGGTGCCCGGTTACGAGGCGCCGGTCAACCTGGTCTACTCGGCCGGCAACCGCTCGGCCTGCATCCGGGTGCCGATCACCGGCACCAGCCCGAAGGCCAAGCGCATCGAGTTCCGGGTGCCCGACCCGTCGGCCAACCCCTACCTGGCCTTCTCGGCGATGCTGATGGCCGGCGTGGACGGCATCCGCAACAAGATCGAGCCGGCCGACCCGATCGACAAGGACCTCTACGAACTGCCGCCGGACGAGGCCGCCTCGATCCCGCAGGTCCCCGGGTCGCTGGAGCGGGTGCTCGAGCACTTGGAGTCCGACAACGAGTACCTGCAGGAGGGCGGTGTGTTCACGCCCGAGCTGATCGAGAGCTGGATCGACTACAAGCGCACCAACGAGATCGACCCGGTACGGCTGCGGCCGCACCCGTACGAGTTCGAGCTGTACTACGACATCTGAGATCTGAACCCGCGGGCCTGCGACTCCGTACGGCCCCCGGGGAACTACTCATTTCGCCGTGACAGCCGCGCGCCCGATCAGGTCGAGGATGGCCGCGATCACCGCCGGCACCGGCTGTCTGGTGTCGATCACCAGGTCGGCGGATGCGAGCAGCAGCGGCTCGATCTCGCACCGGTCGGCGAGGACGCGCTCCAGTTCGCCGGGCCCCTTGCCGTAGCCGTTCGAGGATCGGGCTGGCAGCCGGTCCACCAGGACGGTTTCCGGCACGGTCAGCACGACCCTGAGGTCCCAGTGGAACCGCATCTGCTCGTCCGAACAGCCTGCGAAGAACACCGGACCCTCGCCCGCGTCGGCCAGCAGCCGAGCGATCTCGTCGACGCACCACGGCCAAACGCCACCCGCGCCCGGGATGGTGAAGCTGTCGTCGTCGGCGTCGAAGGCGGCGTATCTGACTTGCCGGCCCCGGACATCCCCGTCACCAGCACGCGCATCCCCGAAGGGTAAGGGCGTTCCTCCGGGCTACGCCGCGGGCGGTCTCCAGAGTCAAGGCGTGAAGAGCCTGCGCCGCGGCGGCGGCCTCCCGCTCCAGGCAGAGGTCGGACGCAGCCACCGTCGCCGCGACGTCGGCCGCGGCGTCTGTGACTGCTTGAGCGACGCGCGCCGCGGCGAGGGCACCGTCGGCCATAGCCGTGTCAGCGGCAGCCTGCACCGTAGCGGCCATCCGTACCGCGAGGAACGAGGTCTGGGCCTCGGTGCCTGAGAAGCCGACGAGCCTGGTGGCCTGAGCCGCCGCCTCGGCGAGGCGTGCCGCCTGCGCGGTGGCCAACGACCGCATTGCGCCCGCGGCCAGGGCTGCCTCGCCGGCAATCCGCTGTGCAGCTTCGGCAGCGGCGAATGCCCTCGCCCGACGAGCCTTCACCGCTGCCGATGTCACCCGCTCTGCAGCCGCCGCAACCGCCCCCGCCGTCTCCAGCACGGCCTCCAACGCTGCCTGAGCCTGTAGTTCCACCACGATGGCGACCGCCTCGGCCACCACGGCGTCAGCTGCGCCGTAACCGGTGTCGCGGGTGACAGGCGTGGCCCAGGACTCCTGCGTGCCGTTGAGAACCTCGAACATGAGCGCTTGGACGTCGGAGCTGCGGAATCGCCGATGCCCACCCGGGGTGCGGGTGGAGGCAATCTTGCCCTTACTTGCCCAGCGGCTGACGGTCTTCGGATCGACGAAAACCAGGGCTGCTACGACCGCGGGAGTGAGGAGATTCTCTGTGAGCGTCTTCGGTACGGCCATGGAACTCCCCCAGGTGGTCAGCGACCCCCTCGCGCCGCATACGCAACGTCATGGGCAGACCTGTCGCCACTGTTTCGAGGGTAGCCCCACAGTCAGCGTTGCCCTCCGGCCACGAGAGATCCGGGCGACGGTTTGCGCTTCGGCAAAGGTCGTCCCTTTACGGGCTCGAGCAGTCCTGTTCAAGCGTTCCGCCGGTTCGGTACTGCTCGTAGCGTCGACAGCGGGCACCTTGCCTTGCCGCCGACGGCATCAGCCCCAGTGTGCTCCCATTAGGAGTTCCTCATGGAGCGCTTCGCCCGCCTCGTCCTGCATCACCGCCGGATCGTCAGCGCCATCTGGTTGGCGCTCTTCATCGGCGGCCTGGCCTCGGTGAGCCCGCTGGGTGACCGCTGGTCGCTGAACTTCTCACTGCCCGGACAACCGGGCGACAACGCCGAGCAGCAGCTCATCGACACCTACGGCGTGAGCACCTTCGACTCCTACCTCGCTGTCGTGACGGTGCCGCCGGGTGAGACGGTCGCAGGGAACAGCGCCGCCGTGGCCGGTGTGATCAGTGCCGGCATCGCGGCTGTCCCCGACGTGAAGCTGCGCGTGGTGGACTACGCCAGCACCAAGGACCCCGGCTTCGTGACCGACGACGGCCGCACGACATACGCCCTGATCCAGGCTCCGCTCCCGGTGACGTTCGGGCCCTACATCGAAACCCAGCTCGACCCCGCACTGACCGAGGCAGCCCGGGCCGCCGGCTTCGAGAGCGGCCTGACTTCCTACGGGCTGCTGTCCGCGGGCGGTGACCAGCAAGGCTCCAGCGTCCTGATCGAGACCCTGATCGCCGCCGCGGGTGCGCTGCTGGTGCTGCTCTTCGTGTACGCGTCGTTCCTGGCGCTGCTGCCGCTGCTCATCGCCGGGGTGTCGATCCTCACCACGTTCATGCTCGTGCTCGGGCTCACGACGTTCACCGATGTCAGCATCATCGTCAAGTTCCTCATCGCCCTGATCGGGCTGGGGGTCGCCATCGACTACTCGCTGATCCTGGTGTCACGATGGCGGGAAGAACGCGCCCACGGCCGCGGCAACGAGGAAGCTGTCGTAGTAGCGATGAAGACGGCCGGACACGCCGTTCTGGCCTCGGGCGTCACCGTGGCAATCAGCTTGCTGGCACTGCTGATCCTGCCGGTGCCGGCCCTGCGCAGCATGGGCGTCGCGGGGATGCTGATCCCGCTGGTCAGCGTGGCCGTGGTGCTCACCCTGCTCCCGGCGCTGCTGTCCAGCGTCGGCCCGCGCATCGACTACCCCCGCATCCGCAGGGAAGGCACCGCCTCCCGTGGCTGGTCGGCCTGGGCGCGGCTGATCGTCAGGCATCGCGTGTTGGCCACCGCGACGGCTCTGATCGTGCTCGGCCTCCTCATCGCGCCCGTGTTCGGACTCAAGATCGGGCCGGGCTCCAGCCTGGAGTCTCTAGCGCACAACGGTCCCCGCTTCGAGGCGCTGAAGACGCTGACTGACGGCGGGGTCGGCGCCGGGGTCATCACCCCCATCGAGGTGCTCGTTCCCGCCAATGACGCCAATGCGGCTGCCCGGGCAGCCCGCGGCGTTGCCGGCGTCCAGCTGGCCGTCGTGGGCACCATCC
>JAVEEO010000299.1 GCA_030840415.1 Pseudonocardiales bacterium
GCTGGCACCGGTGCAGGTGATCGCCATCCCGGTCACCGAGGAGCAGGTGGGTTATCTGCAGGGGGTGGCGGCGCAGTTGATGGCTCGCGGCATCCGGGTCGAGGTGGACGCCGGCGCGGACCGGATGCAGAAGAAGATCCGGACCGCCCAGCAGGCCAAGGTGCCCTTCATGCTCATCGCCGGCGGCAAGGACGCCGAGGACGGCGCGGTCTCCTTCCGGTTCCGTGACGGCGAGCAGCTCAACGGCGTCGCGGTGGACCAGGCGGCGGACCTGATCGCCGACTTCGTGGGCCGGCGGGCCAACCACTCGCCGTCGGTGGCCGACTTCCAGCCGGTGCCGCCTGCGGGTGCCGAGCAGCCGTGACCGGTCCGGAACTGGTGGACGGCGAGGATTTCGCCGGCGCGCCCGATGGTTTCCAACGGCTGTGGACGCCCCACCGGATGGTCTACATCGGCGGTGAGGGCAAACCGGCCTCGGACGCGGCGCAGCATTGCCCGTTCTGCGACGTGCCGGCCCGGCCCGACGCCGACGGCCTGATCGTGCATCGCGGCGAGCTCGCCTTCGCCGTGTTGAACCTGTATCCGTACAACCCGGGGCACCTGATGGTGGTGCCATACCGGCACGTGGCCGACTACACCGACCTCAACGCCGACGAGGTTGCCGAGGTGGCGTTGTTGACCCAGCGGGCGATGGCGGCGCTGCGCTCGGCGGCTCGCCCGCAGGGTTTCAACATCGGCATGAACCAGGGGACGGCCGGCGGCGCGGGAATCGCCGCCCATCTGCACCAGCATGTGGTTCCGCGCTGGGGCGGCGACATGAACTTCATGCCGGTGATCGGCCGGACCAAGGTGCTGCCGCAGTTGCTGGCCGACACCCGAAACCTGCTGGCCGAGCACTGGCCGCCGGACTGAAGCCGGCGGCCAGCGCGGGCCGATGATCACCGCGGCCGGACACTGATCAACGCAGCCTGACACCGGTCAGCGCAGGCCGATGATCGGCGCGGGCCGAGCCCGGCGCTCAGTCCTGGGTGTCGGTCGGCTCCGAGTCCGACTGCGGTTCGACGGGCGTGACCGGCTCGACCGATTCCACCGGCTCGACCGACTCCACTGGTGGGGCGGGCGGGGCCGGCGGGGTAGGCACGGGCGGCGTAACAGCCGGCTGGTTCCAGGGCTGCACCGGTGGCGGGGTGGCCGGCGCCAGCTTGCTGCGCACCAACTGGGCGACCGCGGCGAGCGATCCGGCGATCAACAAGAACCGGCCGGCCTTGCGCTTCTTGCTGGTGCCCGTGGCCTTCCTGGTCGTGGTGGGCTTGGCGCGCCGGACCACCGCTGCCGCGGCGTGCGCCTGCTCGGCGGCCTGCACTCTCGCGGCGGCCGTCTGAAGCCGTGCCTGGGCCTTGGCGTGGGCCGCCTGGGACTTGGCCTGCTTCTTGGCGTCGGCCAGGGCCCGGCCGCCGCGCCGGCCTGCCTTGCGGGCCTGCTTGCGGCGTGCGTCGGCCTCCGCCTTGGCGAGCTTGCGAGCCCGCCGGCCGCGGGCAGCCAGCGCGGCGGCGCCGGTCTCGACCGCCTCCACAGCACCGCCGACTGCGTCGGTGACCGCGCCGCTGGCCGCCCCCATTGCGGTACTCAGCGCGCTGCTGGTGGCGACCTTGGCCTTCTCGGTCGCGGCGGCGCCGGCCGACAGCGCGTTCTGGGCTGCCGCCGCACCGGCCGAGGTGACGTCGGAGGTCACGGCAGCGCCGGCCGACTTCGCAGCGGCGCCCGCCGACCTTGCGGCCTGTAGGGCATCGGCGACCTCGGACCGGGTGTGGCGTCTGATCACGGGAGCTCCGTTCGGGTTGAGGAGGCAAGGGACCGTGCGAGTAGAACCTACCGGTGGCCGGCCCCGCCGGCCCGCGCCACCCGGACCGGTGAGCATTCAATTGCCTCGACCGAAGGACCGGGAAATGGCACGGTACCTCTCATGCCGTGGTCCTTCTCCGCCGATCCCGAGAGCTACGCCGAGCAGGTGCTGGACCTGCTGTCAGCCCGTCCGGACGCCAACACCATCGCGCTCACCGTGCTCGAGACAGTGCGAGCCGGTCAGCGGTTCTCCGAGGCCGAGCCACTCTTCGGCTGGTTCACCGACAACGGCGCGGTCACCGGCGCGGTGTCGATGACCCCGCCGTACGGGGTGCTGCTGGGCGAGTTCCCCGCTGGCAGCGAGGCCGAGCTGGTCGCCGGCCTGCGCGAGGAGAAGGCCAAGGTCCCGGACGTGATGGGGACCGTCGAGGCCGCCGAGCGGTTCGCGGCCGGCTGGACCGCCGGCCAGGACCTGCGCACCGAGCTGGCGATGCGTCACCGGCTCTACACCGTGGACGACCTGCGGCTGCCGGCCCCACCGGCCGGCGGGGCCCGGGCTGCTGTCCCCGCCGACCTGGACCTGCTGATGGACTGGCTGGTGCGCTTCCACGACGAGGCCGAGGCCTCGTCCGCCAGCCCGCCCCGGGCGATCTACCAGCGCCGGGTCGAGCTCGGCCTGGTCTGGCTCTGGGAGGACGAGCGGCAGATCCCGGTGTCGATGGCCAGCCGCAACGTCCTGGTGGCCGGCGTCAGCCGGATCGGGCCGGTCTACACCCCGCCGGAACAGCGCCGGCACGGCTACGGGGCGGCGGTCACGGCGGCCTGCACCCAGGACGCCCTCGACCGCGGCGCCCGGCAGGTCGTGCTGTTCACCGATCTGGCCAATCCGACCTCGAACGCCATCTACCAGCAGATCGGCTACCGGGCCGTCGACGACCGGCTGATCCTGCGGTTCGTCGCCGGCACTGAGTGACTGCCGGGCCTCGCCGGAACGGACCGGCCCACCCGGGATTCGCGGTTCCGGTCAGGACGAGGTGCAGGGCACCGGCACGGTGATGCCGAGCACGACCTGGGTGCAGACGGTGCCGGTCGGCGTCGGCAGCGGCACCGGGTTGCTGACGGTCGGCAGCGCGGCCGGCGGCTGGCTGCTCGACGGAGCCGGCTGGGTGGCGGAGCTGGTCGGCGCCGGCCGGCTGCTGCTTGCCGGCCCGCCGCCGGACGGCCCGCCGCCGGACTGCCCGGTGCCGGACGACCTGGAACCCGAGGACCCAGCACCGGATGAGCCGGCACCGGACGAGCCAGCACCAGAAGACCCAGAACCCGAGGACCCCGCACCAGACGAGCCAGCACCCGACGAACCAGAACCGGACGCGCCTGAACCCCGTGACCCGGTGCT
>JAVEEO010000132.1 GCA_030840415.1 Pseudonocardiales bacterium
CAGCCACCCAGACCTGGTCCGGCAGCGGCCGGCCAACTTGTGGACAACGGACCGTCCCGACCAGGGCCCTCCACAGCGCCGGGCCTGAAGCCGTGCACCGGCCCGAATACCCACCGATCACCACCCCGCTCACCGCGATTGGGTGCTACGGCGCGCAGAGCGCTAGACTTCTCTTGCGCCCGGTGCAAGCCGGGTGACTTCGCGTGCCCGCCTGCCGATAGCCCCAGCAGGTAGCGGCCAACTTCGGTCCGGCTCCCCGCAGCCGGCGCTGGCCGCGATACCCGGCACCAGGCTGGTCGACCAACCGGTTCGATCAGAACAACCGAGGCCGCACGGCTGCCCGTCCAGGCGGCTGCGCACGAACGCAAGGAGGACGCGCCCGATGGCCGTCGTCACTATGAAGAACCTGCTCGACTCCGGAGTGCACTTCGGACACCAGACCCGGCGCTGGAACCCGAAGATGAAGCGGTTCATCTTCACCGAGCGCAACGGCATCTACATCATCGACCTGCAGCAGACCATCGGTTACATCGACCGGGCTTACGAGTTCGTCAAGGAAACCGTTGCCCACGGCGGCACCGTGCTGTTCATCGGCACCAAGAAGCAGGCCCAAGAAGCCATCGCCGAGCAGTCCACCCGGGTCGGCATGCCGTACGTCAACCAGCGCTGGCTCGGTGGCATGCTCACCAACTTCTCCACCGTCTACAAGCGGCTGCAGCGCCTGAAGGAACTCGAGGCGATGGAGGAGAACGGCTGGGAGGGCACCGCCACCAAGAAGGAGCAGCTCATCCTGACCCGTGAGAAGGTCAAGCTCGAGCGCACCCTCGGTGGCATCCGGGAGATGACCAAGACCCCGAGCGCGGTCTGGATCGTCGACACCAAGAAGGAGCACCTGGCCGTCGCCGAGGCCCACAAGCTCAACATCCCGGTCATCGCGATCCTGGACACCAACTGCGACCCGGACGAGGTCGACTACAAGATCCCGGGCAACGACGACGCGATCCGCAGCGCCGGCCTGCTGACCCGGGTGATCGCCGACGCGGTGGCCGAGGGTCTGATGGCCCGCGCCGGCCTGGCCGCCAATGCCGGCCGGGACGACAAGCCCGAGCCCGGCGTGCTGGCTGCCGACGAGCCGCTGGCCGACTGGGAGACCGAGCTGCTCAAGCCCACCCAGGCCTCGGACACCGCGGCGACCGCCCCCGCCGCGGCTGCTCCCGCCGAAGCGACCGCCCCGGTGGAAGCCACCTTCCCCGCCGAGACGTCCGCTCCCACCGAGCCTCCCGCGGCGCAGGCCCCGGCCGGCGACGCGGACAGCGCGCCGAGCGCCTGACCGAGTAACCGCTCGATCGGGCCGACCGCCCGGTCGAGCCACTGCCCGACCGGTAGCCGACGGCAGGGCGTCCGTCTCCATGAGACCGGACGCCCTCACCGGGCAGGCGGCCACCACTCACGAGCACGACCCATTTCGACGTAACGAGAGACGGGACCCATACCGATGGCAATCAGTGCCGCCGACGTGAAGAAGCTCCGGGACGCCACCGGCGCCGGCATGATGGACGCGAAGAAGGCGCTCGAAGCCGCTGACGGTGACTTCGACAAGGCCGTGGAAGAGCTGCGCATCAAGGGCGCGGGCAAGGCCGCCAAGCGGGGCGCCGAGCGCGAGACCAGCAACGGCCTGGTGGCCGCCGCCGAGAACGCGATGATCGAGCTGGCCTGCGAGACCGACTTCGTCGCCAAGAACGAGCAGTTCCAGTCACTGGCCGCCGACATCGTGGCCCACTTCGTCGGCTCGCAGGCCACCGACGTGGCCTCGCTGCTGGCCGAGCAGCTGGTCGACGGCAAGACCGTGGCTGACAACCTCGAGGCGCTCAACGCCGTGATTGGCGAGAAGATCGAGCTGCGCCGGGCGGTCAAGCTGGAGGGCAAGGTGGCGACCTACCTGCACCGCAAGTCCAGCGACCTGCCGCCGCAGGTCGGCGTGCTGGTCGCCTTCGAGGGTGACGACATCGCCGCCGCCCGCGGTGCCGCGATGCAGGTCGCCGCGCTCAAGGCCCAGTTCCTCACCCGTGAGGACGTGCCGGCCGAGACGATCGAGAACGAGAAGCGGATCGCCGAGGCCACCGCCCGCGAGGAGGGCAAGCCCGAGGGTGCGCTCGGAAAGATCGTCGAGGGCCGCCTGAACGGCTTCTTCAAGTCCGAGGGCGGCGTGCTGCTGGAGCAGTCTGCCGTGCAGGACAGCAAGAAGACGGTCAAGGCCCTGCTCGACGATGCGGGCGTCAAGCTCACCGCCTTCGCCCGGTTCGAGGTGGGCGCGGCCTGATCCCACCCGATCCGGCCGAGCCGTTGTCCGATAGTGGGACGATGATGAGGCAGGATCGTCAGCCAAGGGCATTACGACGAGAGGGGCCGCCATGACCGAGACCGGACAGGCGGCCCTTCTGTCGTCTGCGCAGCCGGATGCACCCGCACAACTGGCCGCCGCGCGCGGTCCCGAGCGCAACGCCTACCGCCGGGTGATGCTCAAGCTGTCCGGCCAGGTGTTCGGCGGTGGCGAGGTCGGCGTCGACCCGGACGTGGTGGCCTCGATCGCCCGGCAGATCGGTGAGGTCAACGAGTCCGGCGTCCAGGTCGCGGTGGTGGTCGGCGGCGGTAACTTCTTCCGCGGCGCCGAGCTGAGCCAGCGTGGCATGGACCGGGACCGGGCCGACTACATGGGCATGCTGGGCACCGTGATGAACTGCCTGGCGCTGCAGGACTTCCTGGAGAAGGCCGGCGTGCCCACCCGGGTGCAAACCGCGATCACCATGGGCCAGGTCGCCGAGCCCTATGTCCCGCGCCGGGCCGAACGGCATCTGGAGAAGGGCCGGGTCGTGATCTTCGGCGCCGGCGCCGGCATGCCGTACTTCTCCACCGACACCGCTGCCGCCCAGCGCGCGCTGGAGATCGGCTGCAACGTGCTGTTGATGGGCAAGAGCGGCGTGGACGGGGTCTACGACGCCGACCCGCGTACCAGCCCGCACGCAGTCAAGTTCGACACCATCAGCTACGACGAGGTGCTCAGGCGGGGCCTGCAGGTCGCCGACGCGACTGCCTTCAGCCTCTGCCGGGACAATGGAATGCCGATCGTGGTGTTCGACCTGGCGG
>JAVEEO010000051.1 GCA_030840415.1 Pseudonocardiales bacterium
ACTGGAACTGGTGGCTGCCCTGGACGCCCCCGCGGTCCGGCAGGCACTGCTGCGGGACCGGCACGCGGCTGGCCTGCCGGTGCCACGCGGGCCCCGGCCGGCCAGCCGGTCGAATCCGTCCGGACTGACCCGTCGCGAGGTCGACGTGCTGCGGCTGCTGGTCGACGGCCTGTCCAACGCCGACGTGGCCGATCACCTTTTCCTGTCGGAGAAGACCGTCGGCCATCACGTCTCCTCGGTGCTGCACAAGCTGGGGGAGCCGACCCGCTCGCGTGCGGTGGCGGCCGCCATTCGACAGGGCATCGTCTCGCGCCAGTAGCACTCGATTCCCAGTAGCACCCGATTCCCGAGGAAGGCAAAGCCGAAAGCGCGACCGGCCGGAGCCAAATTAGGGAATGCGCCCGATGTGCCGACGGGGTTCGCGGCGTTGACTCGGGGCGTGCGGGCACGGGGCTCGCGCACATCGGAAGGAATGCAGCATGGCGCTGTTCATGGACGTACACAACCTGGGCGGCCCGGTCACGGGCGAGGACGTGGCCAAGGCGCACGCCGCCGACCTGCAGGCGCAGGACGAGCACGACGTGCACTATCTGCGCTACTGGGTCGACGAGGGGCAGGGCAGGATCTTCTGCCTGGTCGACGCCCCGAGCGCGGAGGCGGCTGCCACCGTGCACCGCGAGGCGCACGGCCTGGTCGCGGACGAGATCTTCCAGGTAGCCGAAGGGGAATGACCAACCAGCCGGGGGAGTGGGCAGCCGGTGGCGGCCCACCCCGGCCCGGCACGAGACGGAGAACCGATGTTCAACAGCATGCCCGGTGACCTGGGGCGGTCCAGGCAGGCCGACCTGATCGCGCGGGCTCAGCACCAGCGACTCGTCCGCGAAGCGCGCGGTGGCCGGCGCCGTCCGGCTCGGCACCTGCTGGCGATGGCCCTGCAGGTGGCGGCCGACCGGATGGAACCGATCGGGGCCAGGGTCGGCCGCGAGACCGGCAGCGTCCACGCGGACCTGCCGTGCGCGGTCAGCCCCTGCTAGGACAACCCGCACCGAGGCCACGCCCGCTGCGGAATATCCACCGGTTGCCCCGGCGGCCGGTGGATATCACCCACCCGACTGCCGGGTTCCTCTAGCGTGGCCTGCAGACGGCGGCCGTAAGGAGCTGCCCGGCGTCAGGAGCGAGCCGATGGGTACCGAGGATCTGACCGGGACGTTCTGGTACTGCCAGGACCACCAGACCGTCGAGCCGTTCGACGGCTGCGGCAGCCACCAGCGGATCGGCCCGTTCGACACCGAGGCCGAGGCGGCCAAGGCCCTGGACACCATCGCCGAGCGCAACCGCCGCTACGACGCCGAGGACGCCGCCTGGGAAGGCTGAGCCGGACCCACCCGGGCGCAGCGACCGGGCCGCCTCGGAAGGCTGAGCCGGAACGAACGTCAGTGGTAGCTGTGCTCGGCCCCGGGGTAGAGCCCGGCCTGCACCTCGGCGGCGAAGGCATGGGTGGCCTCGGTCAGCACCTGGGTCAGGTCGGCGTACTGCTTGACGAACTTGGCCGGCTTGCCGTCGGCCCGCAGTCCCGCCATGTCCTGCCAGACCAGCACCTGGGCGTCGCACTCCACGCCGGCGCCGATGCCGATGGTGGGGATGCTGAGCTCGTGGGTGATCTTCTTGGCCAGGTCGCTGGGCATCACCTCCATCACGACGGCGAAGGCCCCGGCGTCCTGCAGCGCCCGGGCGTCTTCGAGCAGCCGGTGGCCGGCCTCGTCGCCGCGGCCCTGCACCCGGTAGCCCGACATGGTGTTGACCGACTGCGGGGTCAGCCCGATGTGGGCCATCACCGGAATGCCCGCCGCGCTGAGCAGCTCGACCTGGGGCGCGACCCGGGCGCCACCCTCCAGCTTGACCGCCTGCGCCCCGCCTTCCTTGAGGAAGCGGGCAGCGGTCTCCAGCGCCTGCTGCGGCGAGACCTGGTAGCTGCCGAACGGCAGGTCCGCGACCACCAGCGCCCGGCCGGCACCGCGGACCACGGCGCGCACCAGGGGCAGCAGCTCGTCGACGGAGACCGGGACGGTGGTGTCGTAGCCGTAGACGACGTTGGCGGCCGAGTCGCCGACCAGCAGCACCGGCACGCCGGCCTGGTCGAAGATCCGCGCGGTGGTGTAGTCGTAGGCGGTCAGCATCGGCCAGCGGTCGCCGGTCAGCTTGGCGTTCTGCAGATCGCGGATGGTGATGCGGCGGCTCGACGTGCCGCCGTAGAGCGTCTCGCTCATGTCGGGTCCTCTGGGTTCCTCGAGGCCGGCGTGCCGGTCCCCGGGCGGTAGGTGGACCACTACATGGTGCTCCCGCCGCGCGGACTTGGAAACCCGGCGAGAGCTTGGTCACCCCATCGCTGCTATTCGCTCCGCGCCTCGCTCAATGCTCACTCACTAGTCGGACGTCCTAGCATTCTTCTCGCCCGGCGGCCCGCCGCGCTCGCGCCAGCGGTTGGTGATCGGCAGCCGGCGGTCCCGGCCGAACGCCTTGAGGCTGATCTTGGGCCCCGGCGGGTACTGCCGGCGCTTCCATTCGGCGGCGTCGGTCATCCGTGACACCCGGGTCACCAGCGCCTCGTCGAAGCCGGCTGCCAGCAGGTCGTCGAAGCCGGCATCGGTGTCGATGTAGAGCGCCAGCACCCGGTCGAGCTCGTCGTAGTCGGGCAGCGAGTCGCTGTCGAGCTGGCCGGGCCGCAGCTCCGCCGACGGCGGCTTGCTGATCGAGTTCTCCGGGATCGGCGGCACTTCGCCGCGCCGCAGCGCCTCGGCGTTGCGCCAGCGGGCCAGCTGCCACACCAGGGTCTTGGGAACGTCCTTGATCGGGGCGAAGCCGCCCACCGCGTCGCCGTAGATGGTCGAGTAGCCGACCGACAGCTCGCTCTTGTTGCCGGTGGCCAGCACCAGGTGGCCGTACTGGTTGGACAGCGC
This sequence comes from Pseudonocardiales bacterium, assembly GCA_030840415.1. Taxonomy (GTDB): domain Bacteria; phylum Actinomycetota; class Actinomycetes; order Mycobacteriales; family Jatrophihabitantaceae; genus Jatrophihabitans_A. The sequence goes on from JAVEEO010000051.1 coordinate 2,958, forward strand.
CATCAGCGTGGTGCCGCGGACCCGGGCCTGCACGTTCTCCTCCGCCAGCCCGGTCAGCTTCAGCGACTCGACGAACGCGCCGACCATCGGGGCGATCGGCACCGTCTGCAGCGGTGCGCCCAGGTTGGCGGCCAGCTGTACGGCGTCGGCCAGCGAGTGCTCGGAGGAGTAGTCGCTCGGCAGCGCCACCCCGTAGACGTTCGCACCGCCGATCGCGTCGGCGGCGATCGCGGCCACCACCGCCGAGTCGATGCCGCCGCTCATCCCCAGCACCACCGAGCTGAAGCCGTTCTTGACGGTGTAGTCCCGGGTGCCGGTCACCA
>JAVEEO010000316.1 GCA_030840415.1 Pseudonocardiales bacterium
GACCATCCGGCCCGACTCGCTCGACCGGTCCTCGTTCATGCCCGGGGTGCTGCTGGCCGTCCGCGAGGTGGGCAACCGGCCCGGCCTGACCGTCGGCCTGGACTCCTTGCTGGGGCTGTGACCGAACCCGAGCCGGGGGCCGCGCCGGCTCAGCGCCGCCGAGGAAATCCACTGGCCGTGGTGGCCGTGCTGGTCGCGGCGATGGCGTTCTACTTCGCGCTGATCGGCTACCGCGGGCTGTACCTGCTCGGCCAGGACCGCTGGCTGTTGAAGGTGCTCGGACTCGCCGTGCTGGTGCTGCCGGTGATCGGCTGCTGGGTGGTGGTCGCCGAGCTGCGCTTCGGCTTGGCCAGCCAACGCCTGGAGCGCCGGCTGCGGGCGGCGGGAGAGTGGGCCGAGGTGCCCGAGCTGCCCCGGCTGGCATCGGGCCGGGTGGACCGGCGGGCCGCCGACAGCTGGTTCGACGAGCAGCGCGTCGGGGTGGAACGGGCGCCGCAGGACTGGCGGGGCTGGTTCCGGCTGGCCCAGGCCTACGACCTGGCCGGCGACCGCCGGCGGGCCCGGGAGGCGCTGCGCACTGCCATCGAGCGGTCCCGGGAGCCGGCCGGCCGGGACTAGTCCGCGCTGCCCGTGCTGAATTCAGTGCTGCCGCACTGCTCAGCGCTGAGAGTCCGTCGCGCTGCTTGTGGCGCTTACTTGCCGCTCAGCGCTCGCCGCGGCGGGCGACGGGCAGATCCGACTGGCCGACGTGCTTGTCCAGCCAGTCGATCAGCGGCTGCATGGCCCGCCAGGCCTTGACCAGTTCGGTCTTGGCGCGTGGCGTCTGCAGCCAGTCCGGGCTGCCGAACTCGCGGGTGACCCAGATCGACTTGTGCCGCAGCAGGTCCTGGCGCGGGTGGTCCTTGGCGAAGCCGGGCGGGATCCGGGTCAGCTGCTCGCCCCGGATCAGCAGCTTGGCCTTCTCGGCCAGCGCGAGCGACTTCACCAGCGCCTGGCCGGGCAGGTCCTCGGCGACCGCGCGGCGATAGCGGGCGAGCTGGTCCGAAGCCATCTCGTAGTAGCCGCCGCTGGCGTGCAGGCCCGCCGCGGAGACCTGCAGGTAGCGCCGCGACTCGGCGAAATAGACGCCCTGATGGGTCTTGTACGGCGTCTTGTCCTTGGCGAACCGGACGTCGCGGAACGGACGGAAGAACTTCGCGGTGCCGAACTCGGCGCCGAGCTCGGCGGCCAATTCCTGCAGCGGGGCCTTGACCTGCTCGTCGTACACGTGCCGGTGCGCCGTCCAGAACGACTTGGAGTTGTCGGCCTCCAGGTCCTCGTAGAAGTCCAGTGCGGCAAGGGAGATGCCGTCGAAGCTCACCGGGGTGCCTCCTGTCCGTCCGACCCTGCCTCTGAGTCCGGCTCGTCCTCGGCCAGCGCGGCGTGCAGCCGCAGCTCGGTCACCGTCCCGGCGCCGGTGTCCAGGTCCCGCCGCAGGCCATCGGCGTCCCAGCCGGCCGAGCGGTAGAACTGCAGCGACGCGGTGTCGGCCACCGGTACCCAGGCCACCAGCCGGCGGCTGCCCCCCAGCCGGGCCAGGTCGGCCACCGCGGCCAGCAACCGCGAGCCGTGCCCGCGCCGGCCCCAGCGCGGCTCGACCAGCAGCATGCTGATCGCCGCGGTCGACTCGGGCTCGGGGTCGGCCGGCTGCCGGTCGGCGTCCGGGCCGAAGGCGGTGAAGCCGACCCGGTACTCGCCCTCGGTGGCGACCAGCACCTGGTGACCCGGCGACGGCGGTGCGGTGACGGCGGCGTGCCAGCTGGCCGCGATCGAATCGACGCTCAATGACTGCAGAATCTCGGTGGGCAGCACCGTCTGGTACGCCAGCCGCCAGGTGTCGAGCTGGATCCGGGCCAGCTCGCTCACATCGTCGGCGGTCGCCGGCCGCACGCTCACATCTGCCACGCCACCAGCCTAGGCGACCGGCCGGCCCGCCGTTCCGGCCGCCGGCGTCCCGCCCGTCCGCCGGCCGCTGCGCCGAGCCGTTGTCGGACCGGCATGGTCAAATGTGGCGTGCCGTCAGCTGACCTGTCTGCCGCCGCGGCCCGCCGGATCGCGTTGGCGGCCCAGGGCTTCGGCGTGCCGCGACCAGCGGGCGCCGTCACCGCCCGGCACATCCGCAAGGTGGTCGACACCATGGGGTTGTTGCAACTGGACTCGGTGAACGTGCTGTCCCGCTCGCACTACCTGCCGGTGTTCGCCCGGCTGGGCCCGTACCCGCGCGAGGTCCTGGACCGGCTGACCGGGCACACCGCCGGCCGGATGCAGCGCGAGTACGTCGAGTACTGGGCGCACGAGGCGTCGCTGATCCCGCTGGCCACCCACCCGCTGCTGCGCTGGCGGATGGCCCGGGCCCGCGAGGAGTCCTGGGGTGGCATGCAGCGGATCGCCCGGGAGCAGCCGCAGTTGCTGGACGAGGTGCGTCGACTGGTCGCCGAGCGCGGGCCGATCCGCAGCGCCGACCTGCTGCAGGAGCGCCAGCCCAGAAAAGCCGGCCAGATGTGGAACTGGCATACCGGCAAGGTCGCCCTGGAGTACCTGTTCTGGGCCGGCGAGGTGGGTGCGGCCCGCCGGGTGAACTTCGAACGGCGCTACGACCTGATCGAGCGGGTGCTGCCGCCGGCCATCGTCGACCAGCCGACCCCGGCGCGCGAGGACGCCCAGCGCGAGCTGGTGCGGATCGCCGCCCGGGCCTACGGAATCGCCACCGAGCCGGATCTGGGCGACTACTTCCGGCTGCCCC
>JAVEEO010000329.1 GCA_030840415.1 Pseudonocardiales bacterium
GAGAAAGACCCCACCACCGGTGGGAACAGGACGCCTTCGGCACTGGTGGCCCAGTTGAGGGACCACTGCTCGGTGCGCGGTTCGAACAACCGCAGGGTCAGCGCCGATGTCCCGTCCGGGAAGGTGAACTGATCGATGTTGGCGTTGCCGTCGAGCAGGCTCCAGGCGACCGAGGTGGCCTGGAACTCCTCCCATTCGCCGGAGCCGGCCAGCCGCTGTCTCAGCCGCCGGTTGCTCACCTGCCAGTTACCGATCAGAAAGTCGAAGTCGCCCAATACACACACCTCGTCGGGAGTTGAAGTGACGAACCGGAGCTTCGGGGGTACCGGCCTGCTGTCCGCACTGCGCCACTCAGTTACCTACCGGGGACTGATGGTCGTCGCGCCGGCCTGCTCGTCAGCACGTTGAGGGAGCTAGGTTACCGCCTACGGACAGCATGTCCATGGCCAATCAGATAAATCCCGCTCTGATCGCAGTCACATCGAGGCCGTGGCCGCACCACGAGCGGAGTGGCCGCCGGGCAAGCGGAAGGGCCCCCCCGGGAACTCCGGCGGGGCCCTCCACTGAACCGACTACTGGTCGAACCAGGGACTACGGGGTGACGCTCTGCACCACCACGTCGCCGCTGCCCACCAGCACGTTGCTGTCGGTGGCCACCCGGACACTGCCGAGCAGCACCCGGCCGGTGGACGGCGCCGAGTTGGCGGTGACCGTGCCCGGCACCGTCCACTGGCTACCGGCCGGCCGCACCGCGTTCGAGTCCGTCACCGCAACCGAACCGAAGGCCGCGTTGGTGAAGACGTCGACGTAGTTGAACGTGGTGGAGCCCGACGGGACGGCATAACCGTCGACCAGGGTGACCCAGGTTCCGGCCGCCGGGTTGGCGATGGTCACCGACTCCTCGCTGTCACCGTCGGCGGACTGACCGGCCAGCACGCAGGTGCCGGTCGTGCAGTTGTAGACGAACAGGTCCAGGTCGGCACCCGGGTCACTGGTGTGACCGATGGTGGCCCGCAGCGAGGTCGACCCGGGCGCGACCACCACGGCACGCTGCTGCGAAGCCGCGTCAGCGATGGTCGGCGTCAGCATCTTGGCGCTGCCGAGCGTGGAACCGACCGCCCGGCCGGTGAACGTGCCGAACACGTTGGTCAAGGTGTAGCTACGCGCCACCGGGGTGCCGATCGTGGCCGACGCGATGGTGTCGGGGTTCGGCGAGACCGTCGCGCCCAGGATCGAGGCGGTCAGGGTGTACGGCGCGTTCTCGGCGTCGGAGGTGCGCCGAGCCTCGACGGTGACCTCCCACACCCCGGCCTGCGGGTTGGTCTGGGTACGGCTGGTCGGCGAGCCGACGCAACTGCCCGAGGTCGGGTTGTAGCAGCTCAACGAGGAGTTGTCGTCGAGGTTCGTGCCGTAGGGGTGGAACCGCAGGAAGCGGATCTGCCCGGCACCCGGGGTGGTGCCACCACCGGTCAGGTCGACCTTGAAGGCCGGAGCGTTGGCCGGCACGTTGAAGAAGTAACTGGTCGTCTGGTTGCGCCCGATGGTGCCCGAGTGCGTTGCCGAGTAGTTGTTGGCAGCGGTGAACTGCTCAGCGGCTATCACGGTGTTCAGCGTCTGCTTGTCGATCCCCGCCGTCGACGGGTCGTCGAGGTTGAGCAGGGCCGAGTGCGCGCCGGCGCTGGTCGGGTGGACGGTCACGGTCAGGCTGACCGGCGAGTTCAGCGGCAGCGCGATCGAGGCCGCGGTGCCGAAGGTGCCGTCGTTGCCGGTCCAACTGAGGTTGTAGGTGCTGGTGCCACCGCCACCCGAGGTACGGGTGAAGGTGTAGGTGCGGGTGTAGCTGTCACCGGCCGCGACGCCCTCGCGGTCGTAGATGCCCTGCCCGCGGCCCGGCGTGGCCAGGAAGCCCGACAGGATGGTGTGCACCTCGACCGAGGAGCTGATGTCCACCGGCTTGAGGTTGGTCTTGAGCAGGTTCCACGCGGCGTTGACGTCGATCAGGCCGTTGCCCTGCTCGTAGGCGCCGTAGCGCGGCAGGTAGCGGGCCGAGGAGGTCAGTGCCTCGCGGACCTGGGCCGGCTTGCTCTGCACGCCGGCCTGCTTGGCGGCGCTGACCAGCAGCGCGCCGACGCCGGCAGCCTGCGGAGAGGCCATCGAGGTGCCCTGCAGCATCGAGTAACCGGCCGGCAGCGGGTAGGTGCCGGCCACCGGGCTCGGGGTCTCCCACATCGGCGTGCTGGAGATCGCCGCGCCGGGCGCCACGATCTCGGGCTTGAAGCCGCCGTCCTCACGCGGGCCGCGCGAGGAGAAGGGGTGCAGGTTGTCGACGTAGCTGGAGTCCGAGCCGTAGTTCTTCTGCCAGGTCTCCTTGCTGATGTAGGAGCCGACCGCGAGCACGTGCGAGGCAACCGCCGGGTCGCCGATGGTGTTCACGCCGGGACCGTTGTTGCCGGCCGAGATGAACATCTGCACGTTGTACTGGTCGATGAGCCGGTCGTAGAGCACCGCGCGGGTGTTGTTGCCGTCGTTCAGCGCGGGCAGGCCGCCGATCGACATGTTGATCACGTCGACGTTGCCCTGCTTGGCCAGGAAGGTCATGCCCTCGATCAGGGCGTGGTTGGTGCAGCCGGTGATGAACATGCAGACCCGGACGGACTTGATCTTGGCGCCCGGGGCGGCACCGGACATCGCGCCACCGAACATCTGGTTGGCGGCGGTGATGCCGGCGACGTGGGTGCCGTGCTCACCGGAGACGATGCCGATGTTGACGACCTTGTTCTTGCCGTCGGTCTGCACGACGAACGGCATCGACTCGTGGATGTCGGTGGCCGGGTTGTCGGTGCCGAAGTGCCCGACGTCGAACTTCTTGGCGTAGTCGGTCAGGACCTGGTCGTCGGAGAGGTTGTTGTTCTGGTTGGTGTCGACCCGGACGGTGCCGGCGGTCGGGTCCCACAGCACGTCGAACTTGTCGGTGCTGTCGCCGTCGCGGTTGACGTCGCTGCCGAGCTCGCCGCCCAGCCGGGGGTCACCCTCGTTGAACACGGCGGTCCGGTAGGTGCCGGCCGGCGCGGTGTAGCTGACGCCCTGGTAGGTGAAGCTCGGGCCGCTGACCTGGGTGGACATGTCCAGCCAGGTGGGGTCGTCGTCGGTGAACGGGTCGGTCGCGGTCACCCAGTCGGTGATCTTGCGCTCACCGGTCGTGGTGGTGGCCAGTGCCGGGTGGTCCAGGTCGACGCCCGAGTCGACGATGCCGATGGTGGTGCCCCGGCCGTCCCAGGTGGGGTGGGTGGCGGTGAACGCCGCCGCACCGGTGTCGCGGACCGGCATGTAGGCGTTGTCGCGCGGAGTGCTGGCGCCGGGAGGCGTCTGCGGGGTGGGCAGCTGCGACCCCTGCGGAGTCGGGTCGTCCAGCGCGATGACCTCGTCGAGGTCGGCGGCGACGATGCCGGTCAGGTTCGCGGCGGCCTCGACCTTGCCGATCGGCACGACGGCGCGGATGTAGCTGACGTCGCTGTCTGCCTTGCTGATGGTGGCGCCGAGGGCCGTCAGGCCGCTGATCACCGTGTTGTTCTGGCCGGAGGCGGCGGCGATCAGCAGGGTCACGCTCGACTTGCCCTGGACCGTGGCGTCAGCCAGCAGTTCCCGGTCGTGCTTGCCGATCTGGGACTGCTTCGCGCCGGACTGGGCGCTCGGTGCGCCGAAGGCCGACGGTGCGGAGACGCCGGACGCCACCAGGGCGCCGAGCGCCGTGAGAGCCACCGTGCTCCGGCGAGCTCTCGAACCACGCAATATATGCATCAATCCACCTTTGTGGGGGGTTGGGTGAGGGATGAACGACGGGGCAATTCATTCATGGCAAATCCCTAAGGTCAAGATGTGGCCGGATAAATCTTCACACGGGTCATAACTGGCTGTAAGCGCTATCAAGATCCACTCACGTGCTCCTGCCACTCGGCAGTGGCAGTAGGACGCGCCTGCTTCTGGTGACCCGGCCGGAAACCGGGCGGCCGCGAGCGTGCAAGCTGGTCGGCAACCCCGTATCCGCAGGCATACATCGTTGTAGGTGGGTCGTGGGAACGACCGGGACGAGGAGATGGAAAGCCATGCGGCACAAGCGACGCTCGGAATTTCAGTGGTTTCGCCCAGTAATCACGGTGACGGCAATCACTGTCCTGGCCGCAGGCTGTCAGAGCGGTGGATCGCAGCCGGGACCACCGGCTCCCGGTGCCTCAGATGCCTCCGGCGCTCCCGGTTCGGCGTCGGCGTCCGGCTCGGGCGGCTCGGGCACCGTGCTCGGGCAGCCGTATCGGAATCCGGTCTACGACGGGGACTTCCCGGATCCGGCGGTGCTGCGGGTCGGCGCCCAGTACTACGCCTATGCCACCCAGGGCAACGGCTCCAACATCCAGGTGCTCACCTCGACCGACCTGGCGCACTGGAACCCGGCGCCGGACGCGCTGCCCGACCTGGGCAGCTGGGCCAGCGGTGGCAACACCTGGGCGCCGGAGGTGCTGGCCGTCGGCACCGAGTACGTGATGTTCTACGTGGAGCACGACCAGAAGTCGGGCAAGCAGTGCATCGGCCGGGCGGTGTCGGCCCGGCCCGGCGGCCCGTTCGTCGACGACCGCCCGGCTCCCCTGGTCTGCCAGGCCGCGCTCGGCGGTTCGATCGACCCCAATCCGGTGCGGGCCGCGGACGGCAGCCTGTACCTCTACTGGAAGAACGACGGCAACTGCTGTGGGCAGCCGGTGCGGCTGTGGGGGCAGCGGCTGAGTGCGGACGCCACCAGCCTGCGCGGCAAGCCGGTGGCCCTGCTGTCCAACACCCGGTCGTGGCAGGGCAGCCTGATCGAGGCGCCCGAGATGGTCAGCCACGACGGCCGATACTTCCTCTTCTACTCGGCCAACGACTACGCCTCGGACCGGTATGCCGTGGGCTATGCCAGCTGCCAGGAGCCGACCGGGCCGTGCACCGACCGGTCGGCGGAGCCGTTGCTGGCCTCGGACGCGGTCGCCGCCGGGCCGGGGCACTGCTTCGTCCTCGAGTTGGCCGACGGCTCCAGCGTGCTGTTCTTCCACGCCTGGCAGCCCTCGGCCATCGGCTCGTCGGTACCCGGCCGGCAACTCTGGCTGGAGCCGCTCAGCTGGCCGGGTGGGCTGCCGCGGGTACAGCCCCCCGCCTGAGCCGAACCTCCTCCGGCAGCCGCCGGGGTCAGCAGGTCACGGTCAGGCGGGGCCCGAGCGTGGCCGAGCCCTCCTTGGAGTAGTAGCGGGCCGCGTCGCCGCTGGTGGTGGCGATCCTGATGCTGAACGGCGCCCGGACGTCGACCTTGCCGGTGAGCTCGACCGTCACGCTCTGGCCGAGCGTCACCGCACCCTGGCTGAAGACGGCCGCCCCGACCGGTTTGGGCGCGGAGTTCCAGCTGACCGCCGACTGGCTCCAGCCGGCATTGTCGGTGAGGTAGACGTCCCCACCCCGGCTGGAGTTGTCGTCGGTGCTGTTGCCGACCGTGAGGGTGAGCCGCACGCCGGTCACCGACGCGCAGCCTGCCGGCAAGACCGGCGCGAACCGGATCAGCGCGTTGTTCACCGGGCTGCCGTCCGCGCTCACCCGGGTGGCGGTCGCGTTCGGTTGGGCGTCCGGGACGGTCTGGTCGATCGTGACGTCGTCACTGGCGAAGGTGGTGGTGCCGGCGCCCCCGTTGCTGGGCGGGGTGGTCGCCGTCGCGGTGTTGCTGGCCGTCGAGACGTTGCCGGCCGCGTCCTTCGCCTTGATCGTGTAGCTGTAGGTCGTCGCGGCGGCCACGCTGTTGTCGACATAGCCGGTGACCGAGCCTGCCACCGTGGCCAGCGGCGTGCCGGCCGAATTGCGGAAGATCTGGTAGCCGGTGACGCCGACGTTGTCGGTGCTCGCGGTCCAGCCCAGTTGCACCGAGGTGGACCCGGTCGCGGTGGCGCTCAGGTTGCCGGGAGCGGTCGGCGGTGCGGTGTCGCTGCCACTGCCCACGCTGGCCGCCGCGCTGTTGCCGGACTGGTTGCCGACCAGGTCGTGCGCCCGGACGGTGTAGCTGGCCCCGGCCACCGGGGCCGCGTCGGTGTACGCGGTCACCGCCGGCCCGACGGTCGCCAGCCACCGGCCGTTGCGGTAGACGTCCTGCGCGCTGGAATCGCTGCTGGTACTGGCCGTCCAGTTGAGCTTGACGCCGGTACCGACCGCGGTCGCCAGCAGCGCGGTGGGGGCGGCCGGCGGCGTGGCGTTCGCCGCGAAGTTGTAGGTCATCGGGTCGAAGGTGGCGCCGGTCGAGTCGGTCGGCGTCACGGTGACCGTGGTGCCGCTGACGGTGACCTTGAGGAAGTGGTAGACCCTGGCGTCCGAGGTCGGGGTCGGTGCCGCTCCGCAGGCGCTGCCCGCCGCGCTGGAGTATGACCAGCCGACTGCGTAGGCATCGGTCGTGCTGCACCGGCTCTTGGTCACCGGTGTCACCTTCGCGCCGCCGCCGCCGGTGACGTAGCTGGTGATCCCGCCGGGCGGGGCGATGTTGCGCTGGTAGAGGTGGGCGTGGCCGTTGAAGGCCAGATCCACCCCGTTATCGGCCAGCAGGCCCTCCAGGCTGGCGATGGACGACGGGTTGTCCGGGTCACCCTGCAGGTAGCCGTCGCTGCCCTCGGTGGCGCTGTCGGCCCGCAGTGGGTAGTGGAAGAACGCCAGCTTCAGGCTGTTGCTGTGGCTTTCCAGGTCCGCCTTGAGCCACTGGTACTCGGGGCTGCTCGACTGCCAGTGGTAGTCGCGGTCGACCTGGTACGCCCCGCCGGCCGCAGTGCCGAAGTTGTTGTCGTTCCAGTCGGCATTGAGGATGTAGAACCGGGCGCCGCCGGCATTGAAGGCGTACCAGACCGAGGGGTAGCTCGCGGCCGTCGTGCCGTCGAGGCCGGAGTAGTTCTCCATTTGGTACCGGCCGCCCGAGGCCGCCACGGTGGCGGCCTGCTTCCAGGTCTGCAGGAAGGTGGTGCTGCGGCCGTGGTTGCCGGTGGTGGCGAACAGCGGGATCGAGGCACCCGGTGCCTTCCAGTAGGCCGGCCCGAACACCTGGCTGACCGCGGTGCCGGTGGCGACCAGGTTGCCGTAGTTGTTCGGAGTTCCGGTGTCGTAGGCGATGTCGCCGGTGGAGACGGCGAATCGCGCGCCGCTGCCGGCGATCAGCGCGTCGATGTTCTTCTGGTTCAACCCGCCGGCGACGCTGTTGTCGCCCCAGTCGCCCAGCACGTCGAAGGTGAACGCGCCGCTGGTGGCCAGCGTGCTGAAGCGTGGTGCGACATCGGTGCCGAGCAGGTCGACCGGCGCGGCGCCACCGGTGTAGATCCGGTAGCAGTAGGAGGTGCCGGCGATCAGCCCGGTGATCCGGATCGAGGTCTGGTATTCGACGACACCGGCCACCGTGATCGGCGCGTTGACGATGTTGGCGGTGCTGCTGGCCGACCTGCCGGTCAGGGTGCATCCGGTGCTGCCGCTGGGACTGCCCCACTGCACCGCGCCGGCCGCGCTGGTCACCTTGGTACTGGTGTCGAAGGTGACCTGCACCGAACTGGTGGTGACATCGGTCAGGTACGGGTAGCGCATCAGGCTCGAACTGGCCGCCGACGACGCCGGCGCGGCGGCCAGCAGGCCGGCAGCGAGGAGCGATCCGGTGGCGAGCAGGGCGATTGCTGCCCTGGCAGTGCGGGACGCCGATCGGGACAGGCCTGCCAGGACGGTCATGCCTGCCGGGACGGCAGCGCGAGGAAAGGACGACACGGTAGAGCCCCCGTAGTACCGCGAGCGCGCACCTGTTCGGCGCTGGAATCGCTTCACGAGGACCAGGCTCACGCGAAGCCAACCGATCGTGGCTGGGGTGAGGCGGCCCTGTCAAGACACGCGGTCAACGACCTTGCAAGGGCGGATCACCCATAGTGACCGAGCAGTTGCCATCAGTGAGAGCTGGCCGCCACTACCCTGGCAGCGTTCCTATCACCACGGTGCACTGGTGCTCCTCGGACTCGACGATCCGGGCGGTGAGGCCGGCGCCGGCCATCGCCTGGGCGCCGCGTTCGGCCTGCCGCTCGCTGGTCTCGACCAGCAGGCTGCCCCCCGGAGCCAGCCAGTCCGGCGCCCCCAGCGCTATCCGCCGGTGCAACTCCACCCCGTCCGGGCCGCCGTCGAGCGCCAGCCGGGGTTCGTGCTCGCGTGCCTCGACCGGCATCAGGTCCAAAGCCGCGGTGGGCACGTACGGCGCGTTGGCAACCAGCACCTCGACGCTGCCCCGCAGCGTTGCCGGCAGCGGCTGATACAGGTCGCCGGCGTATACCCGCGCGCCGGTGCCGCCGAGGTTGCGCCTGGCGCACCGGACCGCGACCGGATCGAGGTCGACCGAGTGCAGCCGCAGGCCCTCCAGTGCCGCCAGCATCGCCAGGCCCACCGCTCCGGTTCCGCAGCACAGGTCCACCACGACGGAGCCCGGCCGGGCGCAGGCCACCGCCTGCTCCACCAGGAACGCGCTGCGCTGCCGGGGTACGAACACCCCGGCTTCGACCGCCACCCGCAGGCCGCGGAAGTCGGCCCAGCCGAGCAGCACCTCCAGTGGCAGCCCCTCGGCCCGGCGGCGCACCAGTTCTGCCAGCTCGGCCGGCCCGGCCGCGGCGGCGAGCAGCAAGCGGGCCTCGTCCTCGGCGAAGACGCACCCGGCGGCGCGCAGCGCGGTCACCGTCTGGCTCACGAGGTCGTTGCCGGCGCCGGCTGACATCGAGCCTCCCCGCCCCGCGCGACCTGACGCCATTCCCGGCACTTATAGCTGTCACCGGCACTTATACCAGCGATGCGGTGCCGGTTCGCTGCGCTAGCCTCGTCGGGTGAACCGTTCGACCGGCGGCCGGCACGACCAGCAGTCCCTCGGCTCGCCAAGTGAGTCCGTCGCTCCGAACCACCTCGATCCGACTTACCTCGCCCCGGACGTCGACTCCGACATCGATCCGGACGTCGGCCGCGACGACCAGGCAGCCACCGCCGGCAGCTCGCCCGGCCTGCTCGCCGCCATCTCGGCCGGCGGCATCCTCGGCGCCGAGGCCCGCTATGCCCTGAGCGTGGCCCTGCCGTACTCCGATCGGCAGTTTCCCTGGTCGACGCTGGTCATCAACGTCACCGGCTGCCTGCTGATCGGGGTGTTGATGACGGCGCTGCTGAGCATGCCGTCGCCGCATCGGCTGGTCCGGCCGTTCCTGGGCGTGGGCGTGCTGGGCGGGTACACCACCTACTCCGGCTTCGCCGTGGAGACCCAGGGGCTGCTGCTGCATCACCGTCCCCTGGTCGCTCTTGGCTACGCCGCCTCGACCGTGCTGGCCTGCGCCGGCGCGGTGTGGGTGGCCAGCACGCTGACTGCCCGAGTGCTGGCACCGCGCAGCGAGCGGGTCGGCGCGGTGCGGCCCCAGTGACGATGCTGCTGATCGCGCTGGGCGCCGGGCTGGGCGCGCCCGCGCGATATCTGACCGACCGGGCGATCCAGGTGCGGTACCCGACGCTGTTCCCGTGGGGCACCGTGCTGGTCAACGTGCTCGCCTCCTTCATCCTCGGCATGGTGGTCGGCGCCCGGGCCGACGCGGCGGTGACGGCATTGGTCGGCACCGGCTTCTGCGGAGCGCTCTCGACCTACTCGGCCTTCGGTTACGAGACCTTCCGGCTGAGCCGACGCGGCGCCCACCGGCTCGCCGCCGGCAATGTCGCGGTGTCCCTGGTCGCCGGACTCGGGGCGGCCGCTCTGGGCTGGTGGCTCGGGGCCCCGTTGCGCTGAGCCCGCGGCCGTTGCGGTCCTCCAGGCCAGGTACTTGACTGAACAGTCATGGCTCGCACCCCGGCAACGGCCGATGAGAAGCTGACCGGCTATCGGCGCAAGCGCGACTTCAGCCGCACCTCCGAACCGGCCGGTGACCCGGTTGCCTCCGCTCCGGCCGCCGCGCCCCGGTTCGTGGTGCAGCGGCACCGGGCCCGCCGGCTGCACTACGACGTGCGCTTCGAGATCGACGGCGTGCTGGTCAGCTGGGCGGTCCCGAAGGGCCCGACCCTGGATCCCGGCATCCGGCACGCCGCCTTCCACGTCGAGGATCACCCGATCGAGTACATCGACTTCGAAGGCGTGATCCCGGCCGGAGAGTACGGCGGCGGCGATGTCATCGTCTGGGACGCCGGCACCTGGGAACCGGGCGAGCCGGACCCCGCGGCGGCGGTGGCAGCCGGCGAGTTGCATGCCGTGCTGCACGGAGCCAAGCTGCACGGCCAGTTCGTCCTGGTGCGGACCGGGCAGGACTCCGGCGGCAAGGAACAGTGGCTGATGCTGCACAAGCACGACGAGTACGCGGTATCCGGCTGGGATCCGGAGGAGCACCCGCGCTCGGTGCTCAGCGGCCGTACCAATGACGAGGTGCTGGCCGACCCGGACCGGATGTGGCGCTCGGACCTTCCGGCCGGCGAGGCGTCCATCGCCCTCAAGCAGGTCCCCCAGGGTCCTGCTCCGGACGAGCTGGCGGCGCTGGCCGAGCTGCCCGGCTCGGGACGGTGGCGGGTCTTCGGCCGCGAGCTCAAGCTCACCAATCTCGACAAGGCGCTCTTCGAGGGCTCGGCCGACTCGGCGCCGATCACCAAGCGGGAATTCCTCGCCTACACCGCACAAATCGCTCCACTGACCCTGCCCTACCTGGCCGGCCGGGCACTGAACATGCACCGCTTTCCGCAGGGGGCGGCCAGCAAGGGCTTCTGGCACAAGGAGCTGCCGGATTGGGCGCCCGAGTGGCTGACCCGCTGGGAGAACCCGGAGGCCGACCCCGGTGAGTCGCGGACCTACCTGGTGGTCGACGAGCCGGCCGCGCTGGTTTGGGCCGCCAACTTCGGCGCGCTGGAATGGCATGCCTGGACCTCGCTGACCGACCGCCCGCATCAGCCCAGTTACGCCCTGATCGACATCGACCCAGGCCCCGGCACAAGCTGGCAGGACGTGCTGGTGCTGGCCCGGCTGCACCGCATCGCCTTCGAGCACCTGAAGCTGCTCGCCCGGCCGAAGGTCACCGGTCGCCGGGGCATCCAGATCTGGGTGCCGATCACCCGGGGACCGAGCTTCGCCGACACCCGGCAGTGGGTGGAGCAGCTGTCCAGGACCGTCGGTGCGGTGGTGCCGGAGCTGCTCAGCTGGAAGTGGGGAGTGCGCGACCGGGCCGGCAAGGCCCGGCTCGACTACACCCAGAATGCGATCAACAAGACCCTGGTCGCGCCGTACAGCCCCCGCCCGGCTCCCGGGGCACCGGTGTCGATGCCGATCGGCTGGGAGGAACTGGACGACCCGACGCTGCGGCCCGACGGTCTCGGCCTGCGCGAGGCGCCGCGGCGGATCGCCGAGCGCGGAGATCTGTTCCGTCCGCTGCTCAACGCCCGGCAGGCGCTGCCGCCACTGGGCTAGCGCGGCGATAGTTTTTGCCGGCCCGGCATGAGCAAGTCGTGAGCGAGGCGCCGCAACCGCCGCGGCCGGCATGTACTGGGCGGTGTGACCCAGACCCTGCCCGAGCCCGTCGCGCTCGTCGACCTGCCCGAACGTGCCGGCTATCGGATCAAGCGCCTGCTGCTGGGCCCGGCGCTGGTCACCGAACGGCTGCAGGAGGAGAAGCTGTCGCGCAAGGCGGCGCTCGGAGTGCTGTCCAGCGACTGCATCTCCTCCTCGGCCTACGGCAGCGAGGAGATGCTGATCGTGCTGCTGGGCGTCTTCGGCCTGGCCGGCTTCCAGATCCTGATGCCGCTCACCGCCGTGGTGCTGGTGGTGTTGGCCCTGATGACGCTGCTGTACCGGGAAGTCGTGATGGTCTACACCAAGGCCGGCGGTTCGTACGTGGTGGCCAGGGAGAACTTCGGTCCCAAAGTCGCCCAGATCGCAGCGGTCGCCCTGCTGATCGACTACGTGGTGACGGTGGCGGTGCAGACCGCGGCCGGCACCGCCGCGATCACCTCACTGATGCCGGCACTCGGCGGCTACACCATGGAGATCACCGTCGGCATGGTGCTGCTGCTGGCGTACGGGAACCTGCGCGGAGTTCGCGAAGCGGCACGGGCATTCGCCTTTCCCACCTACTTCTTCGTCGCCATGGGCGGCTTGGTCATCGCGGTCGGCGGGCTCCGGGAGCTGACCGGAGATCTGCCGCGCTACCAGCACGCCGCCGGGATGATCGAGGTGAGTGACCAGCACCATGCGATCGTCTCCGGAATGGCGATCTTCGTGCTGCTCAAGGCCTTCGCCAACGGCGGCTCGTCCCTGACCGGCCTGGAGGCTATCTCCAACAGTGTCAGCGCGTTCCGTCCGCCGGAGGGACCGCACGCCCGTTCCAACCTGTCGATCCTGAGCGTGCTGCTCGGCTCGCTGGTGCTGGGAATCTCCTTCCTGGCCTGGCAAACCCATGCCACGCCCTATGCCAGCGGCAGCCCGACCGTCATCAGCCAGGTGGCCCGGGCCGCCTTCGGCGACGGGCCGCTCGGCCACCTCGGATTCGCGCTCGTGCAACTGGCCACCGCGCTGATCCTCTACACCGGTGCCAACACCCCGTTCACCGGCTTCCCGTTCCTTGCCAGCTTCATCGCCGAGGATTCCTTCCTGCCGCGCCAGATGACCCGGCGCGGGCAACGGCTCGCGCACAGCAACGGAATCCTGGTGCTGACCGCGATCGCACTGGCGCTGCTGCTGGGCGTCGGCGCCCACGTCGACAAGCTGGTTCCGTTCTACGCGATCGGGGTGTTCACCGGTTTTACGATGGCCGGCTTCGGAATGGCCCGGCACTACTGGACCGCTCCCCCACCCCGCCAGTACCTCAAGCTCGTGACCAGCATGGTGTGCGGCTTCACCGCGGCGCTGGTGGTGCTGATCTTCGCGGTGGTGAAGTTCACCGAGGGCGCCTGGCTGATCGTGCTGCTCTTTCCGCTGATGTGGTTGGGGTTGGTACGGCTGAACACCCAGTACCGGTCCGAGGCGCGTTCGCTGGACCTGGCCACCACCACGGTCACCGGTGTGGAATCGATGACCCGCTACTACCCCCGCTCGGTGGTCCTGGTACTTGTCGACCGGCTGGACGTCGCGGTGATCCGCGCCCTGCGCTATGCGGGCAGCCTGCACCCCACCGAATTGCGCGCGGTACACCTGGTTCTGGACTCCGAGGATGCGCAGACCCTGCAACGGGAATGGATCCTGCGCGGCCTGGGCGATCGGGTGCCGCTGGAGCTGGTCGGCTGCCCCGATCGGCGATTGCCGCGCGGAGCGAGCCGGCTGGCGCTGCAGGCGGTGGTCTCCGAACGCGCGGAGGTGACGGTGCTGCTGCCACGGCGAACCTTCCGCCGGATCTCTCAGCGATTGCTGCACGATCGCACCGCCGACCGGATCGCCGCGGCGGTCAGCAAGCTCGCCCACGTCTCGGCGACCATCGTGCCGTTCGACACCACCCTGGGCTCTGACGTCGAGGCGCAGCTGGATGACCGGCAGGCCACGGCGGCTCGAACGCCGGCTCCGAGCCCGGCGGCCGGCACCCCAGCGATCCTCCACCCGGCAGCGAACGGCAGCGGCACATCGACCGGCCGCACCGCGATCGGCTCGGCTGTCTGGAAGCAGCAGGTGCGCATCGAGGGTGAGGTGCGGGTGGTCCGGGCCGGCACCGCCGCCGGCCGGTCCCTGGAGGTGCAGGTGTTCGACGAGACCGGCGGCATCCAGTTGCTGTTCTTCGGACGCACCGCCATCGCCGGCATCGTCCCCGGCGCCCGGCTGCGTGCCTGCGGCCGGGTGGGTGAGTACAAGGGGCACCTGGCGCTGGCCAATCCGCGCTATGAACTGATCGCTCGCTGAACCGTTACGGGCCGGGTGGACACTGAGCGGCATGCACCGTGGCAACCTGCGGATCTACCTCGGCGTCGCACCCGGCGCCGGCAAGACCCACGCCATGCTGAGCGAGGGAATCCGCCGGCAGGCCCGCGGGACCGACGTGTTGCTGGCGGCGCTGCGGAGTTCCGGTCGGCGCCCGGTCGAGGAGCTCGCGGCGCGGTTGCCGTCGCTGCCGGCGGCAGCCGGTGACCTCGATGTCGCCGCCGTGCTGAGCCGCGGGCCGGCGGTGGTACTGGTCGACGAGTATGCCGCCAGCAACCCGACCGGCTCGGCGCGCCAGTACCGCTGGCAGGACGTCGAGCAGCTGCTGGACGCCGGCCTGGACGTGGTCTCGACCCTCAACGTCGACGAGCTGGCCAGCCTGGCCGGTGTCGTGGAGCAGATCACCGGGATCCCGCCGGCGCGGACGGTGCCCGACGCGGTGGCCCGGCAGGCGAGCGAGATCCAGCTGGTGGACCAGACCCCCGAGGCGCTGCGCCGCCGGATGGCGCACGGCAACATCTATCCCGCCGAGCGCATCGATGCCGCGCTGGCCGACTACTTCCGGCCCGGCAACCTCGCCGCGCTGCGGGAGCTCGCGCTGCTGTGGCTGGCCGACCGGGTGGAGGAGGGCCTGCAGCGCTACCGCGCCGAGCACCGGATCGCGGAGCCCTGGCAGACCCGGCCCCGGATCGCGGTGGGGCTCAGCGGCGGCCGGCACGACGCGGCGCTGATCCGCCAGGCGGGCCGGCTGGCGGCCGCCAGCGGGGCCGAACTGCTGGCCGTGCACGTGGTCACCGGGCAAGGCTTGCCTGCCACCTCGGTCCGCTCCTCGCTCGTTCCTCACTGCGATGCTCCCTCAGCTGGCGCTGAGGCCGATCCCATCGGGCTGGCCAGCCACCGGGCACTCACCGCGACCACGGGCGGCAGCTACCACGTGGTGCGCGGCGCCGATCCGGCGCGGGCGCTGGTCGAGTTCGCCGAGGCGGCGAATGCCGGCCAACTGGTTCTCGGCGCCGGCCGGCGACCGTGGTACTCCGACCGGTTACCCGGATCGGGTACTGCTGCTCGCGCGGTGCGGGCGTCGAAGGCCGTCGCCGTCTGCCTGGTGAACCAGCCGGCGCGCACCGGCCTGCTCGGTGCGCCCCGCACGCCCGGCCTCGGCTGGCCGTCCTGGCGGCGGGCGGGCCTGGGCGTCGCCTTGGCAATCCTGCTGCTGAGCGGCGCCACCGTGGCGCTGGCCGCCGGCCGGCAGCAGCTGAACCTGCTCAGCGCCGTGCTGGTCTACCTGCTCGCGACCGTCCTCGTCGCCTGGGTGGCGGGGCTGCTGCTGGGAATCGCCACCGCGCTGGCCGCCACCGTCCTGCTCAACTACTACTTCACCCCGCCGCTGCACCGGTTCACCGTCAGCGACGGCAACAACGTGCTGGCACTCGTGGTGTTCGTGCTCGTCTCGGTGCTGGTCGCCGGGCTGTTGGACCGGGCCGACCGGCGGCGCAGGCAGGCGGTCCGGGCTTCCTCGGAGGCCCAACTGCTCGCCGCCGTCGCCGGCAGCGCGGCCGGCAGCGGCTCGAGCTTGGCCGGCTTGTTGGAGCAGGTCCGCGAGACCCTCGGCACGCGTGCGGTCACGTTGCTCGAGCGCGCGGGCGCCGGCTGGCAGGTTGTCGCGCAGCTCGGCGAGAACCCGCCGCACAGCCCGGAGCAGGCGGACGTGACGGTGGCGGCCGACGAGCACGTGACCCTGCTGCTCAGCGGCGCCCTGCCTGCTGCCGGTGACCAGCGGGTGCTGCGGGTGATCGCCGTTCAGGCCGCGGCCGCGCTGC